>DATEIH010000056.1:0-7641 GCA_035279165.1 Candidatus Nitrosocosmicus sp.
ATGGTTATTCGAACAAAAAAAACAATAATAACAATAACTACAATAATAATAACTCCGACCCTAAAAAAACTAAATTAGAAAATAATTAAAGACGCATATACTGCTAATCACTAAAGGGACTAGATTGTAATAATAGAATCATTATGATGTTAGATGGCACTTTTAAAAAAAAGAAAAATCAATCGATTCTTATATAATTAAGTTATAATAAACAACACCGCAAGAAATAAAAAAAAACAGGATTATATGATAGAGTCAATGGGTGATACACAGCTAAGGGCAAAAAGAACCAGGATCAAGATATTGAGAGCAATTGTGAAGAAGGATGGATCCGCATGCTTTTCTGAAATCAGAACCATCACAGGTTTATCCACGGGATCTATCTATTATCACCTAGAAAGGATGAAAAATTATGTGTTAAAGAATTCAAAGTATTATGTCATAACCAAAGAAGGTATGGATTTGTTGGTAGAAATAGATAACAGGAAAGATTTCATGCTATCTACAAGATTAATTTGATTTAACATGACTTGATTTGATCGTATGCACGCAAGCCTTCTTTTTTTTGCATTCATCGTGGCCAGATGTCTGAAAAGATCAAGTTGTAATTAAATCCATTCTGGACGCTTCCATAGCCCTTTTTATTTCTAAGGAGATTCTCCTGCCCATACTCATTGGAGTCTCAAACAACAAATCTGAATAAGGTGAACCAGAAACGTACAAGTTTGTGCCGGCTACAATGCGCGCTGAAAATTCAAATGCTATAAAATTAGCATTATTATCATAAACACCTTCAATACAAAATGGTCCAGGCATTCCCGGTGGCACTAATTTTTTTGATGATTCAACAAATCGTTCACCCATAGAGTAAACCTCAGGAAGCAAAGATTCTCTTAGTACAATTGGTATATTTCCAACTACAGTATAAGAAGGCTCAATATTAGAAGATATCTGATACTTTGATGGGATTCGCCCTATTGCATCTATATCAGTTTCATAACGTCTATCTATACCTAGTAACTCGAGTTCATTGGTGATAGGCGAATAAAAGTATTGTAAATAAACAGGTACTCCGTTAGCATATTTTTGTATAAACAGATTTTCCTCGGACTCTATTACATGTGATTTTATTAGTTTTTGTGCTTGTTCTTCGAATCCGCTTTTATCAGTTACCAAGAAATATCCTTTTCCTCCAGCTGCTCCATGCAATTTCACTATACACAAGCCATCGATTTCATTTTTGGAGGATATTTGAGTCGGCGATGGTAACTTTGATTCGTTCATTAATTGTTGTTTTAGCATCCTATCTGATTCCCATCTTAGAATCCATTTATTACCAAATATAGGTATCTTAATATTCTCCAGTTCATCCATCTTTAATGTAGAAATCAAGGTTCCGTGAGGTATCAAGATTGGACTATACTTTTCAATTAATTCGTCTTGAAAACTTTTATTTACAATTTCTTTAAAATTCTTGATCGATACAATATTGTCAATAAATTTGAATCGTTTATACAAGTCAAATCGTTTTTCTTCACATATTAACAAGGTATTGAAACCTTCATCTTTTGCTCCTTTTAATACCTGTAACGAGCAATGTGAGCCCAAAGTCATAACAGTTTGCTTAACGATACCTAGATTGATAGTTCTTTTAGCATTTTGATCATTCATAATTCATAACCCGTCCAATAATTGAAATTCTATCGGAGATTAATTTTTTTTGTTTCGCATCAAATCTCAAACCATATAGATGCTTGATATCTAGCTATAAAGAGTGAAAAAAAGATAAAGAGAGAAATTATATGACAACTAATACAATATGGACACAATTAGTAAATATTAGTCAAAAATTACTTTTAATTAGTGAATGTCTAAAGAAGGATATAACGTCATAAGCAAAAAAGTGGTCCATGAAGGTCCAGTAAGGTTAAGAATAGATACATTCAATTACAATGGAAAAATCTTTAAAAAAGAAGTAGTTGAGCACAGTCCTTCTGTCGGAATAATTCCCGTTTTAAATAATGAAGAGATTTTGCTAATTAAACAATTCAGACATGCTGTAAACAAATCTTTAATTGAAATACCTGCAGGCAAGATTGAAATCAACGAATTACCCTATGAAGCAGCAAAAAGGGAGTTAGCAGAAGAAACAGGATATACAGGTGGGTTAAAACAGCTTACTCGATGTTTTTTGGCACCAAGTTATGATACCGAATTAATGCATTTTTTCGTTGCAGAAAATATATCTAAACTGGACAATCCAAATAAAATGGATGAGGATGAAAACATTACTAGTTTTGTTATTAAATTAAAGGATGCTCTTAAATACTGTTGCGATGGAACAATAATAGACTGTAAAACTGTTACAGCAATATTTCTCTATTATTTTGCCCTAAACAATGATAATGTGTTTAGAAATAAGTAGATTCGATATAATCAATAATTTCAGATAATGAGGGGTTGTCACCAAATAGGTTTCCTACATGGAGTGAGGATAATAGATTTGCAAAACAAATTTTCTCTATAGTTGTAAATCCATGTAATTGTCCAAACATGAAACCAGCATCCCATGAATCTCCCGCTCCACTTACAATATCAATTTTAGATGGAACAATTGAATCTATAAATAACGATTCATGACCATCAGATATTGCAGCTCCCCTAGTTGTATGTATACATATTGTTATATCAATAAAATTAGAAAGCAATTTTGCTGATTCGCAAAAGGCACTTATATTATCAGGGTATAAATTGCTATCAAAGGTCAAAAGAGCACTATCGTTGTGACCGATTACGCTCTCTAATGCTTTAATTATCAAATTATATTCATTTTCATTAATGCTTAGAAAATCTACTAAATTGGAACGACTTTTTAGCACATTAATAAATTCAAAGCATCTTCTCTCAATATCAGCAGGATCCATAAAATGAACCGATTTGGGGGAATTTGAAAAGACATAATCCAATAAGTCGGTTCCTCGTAGATTTGATGCCCAATTTGTCATTATCACAGCATCGGATGATCGCAAAATCATGCTCACTTCTTGTGATTCAATTAGTTCTGGACCAAAATTATCATTGTCTCCCACGTCACTTACCATCACATTTGACGTTGAGGAAGTGGAGGGATTTGAAAATTCAAATACTGTTGACAACCCATGTTTTCCTTTTATTATATGAAGATTCACGTTTGTACTACAGGGCAAGAATACAGAACGTAAAATAGCAGAACCAATTTCATCTGCTATGGTAAACAACTCTACGCGAATATCGAGCTTCGCTAGACTATATGCCATATTAACTGCGTTACCACCTTTGATATCTAAACTAGAATATGCTCGCATACTTCCACCGCTTGCAGCAATCTTTTTTTGGATATCACTCATAAAAAGGGAATAGTCCGATACTTCGATTATTCTATCTACAAAAAAATCAGGCAGAATGGTAACTTGTGGTTTATGATGATGCCCATCTTCCTTTATATCTGAAAGTTTGATTAACAGATTTCTGAGAATATTATGAATGTGGAAATTTCCAAAAATCTGATTTGCCAAGTACTTCTTATTTTCTGCTTTAACCTTTTTGTCAGACGGTTTTGTGTTTTCTTTGGGAGGGTTTTGGTTATGGTCGGGACAGGAAAAAGAATCATCTCCGTTTGAAGAAAAAATTCGTTCTAAAGATTTTGATGAACAAGACAAAAGGTAAAACGATGGTGACAGAGTGCAAGGAAATGGAATAGATGAAATGACGACAGGAGAAGAGGGAATAAAAGTCCAAGGATTCACGGTATGAATTTTGAATTTTGATAAATATAATGGTATCAGAAAGGCTTTAGAAATAAATAGAATAAAACGGCGGACACATATATAAAAAAATAATCTTTTTTTGTAAAAGAAGCGAATGGAATAGATTGATTAATCCATATCCATGCCGCCCATGCCGCCCATGCCGCCCATGCCGCCCATGCCGCCCATGCCGCCCATGCCACCAGGTGGACCAGCAGGCATTCGAGACTTTGTGGCTGCAATTACGTCATCAATTCTCAGTAGCATACAAGCGGTTTCAGTAGCTGACTTTATGATTTGTTCTTTAATTGCAGTTGGTTCGAGTATGTTATTTTTATAAATATCTGAAACAGCAGTTGTCTTTACATTGATGCCAATCCATTTGGACCCCTTTGATTGCTTTGCCTTCAAATCAGCCATGGTATCAATAGGATCCATGCCAGCATTCTCTGCAAGGGTTAACGGTATTACTTCTAATGCTTCAGCAAATTTCTGTGCGGCCAATTGTGATCGCCCTTCAAGACTGCTAGACCATTGTCTTAACTCATTGGCTATATATGCTTCAGGTGAACCACCGCCTGCAACTATGGATGGCTTCTCCAACACATCCTTCATAACCATCAATGCATCATGTAAAGATCTATCAGCTTCATCAACTACTCTTTGTGATCCACCACGCACAAGAATAGT
Organism: Candidatus Nitrosocosmicus sp.; assembly: GCA_035279165.1. GTDB lineage: Archaea > Thermoproteota > Nitrososphaeria > Nitrososphaerales > Nitrososphaeraceae > Nitrosocosmicus. The sequence continues at coordinate 4,476 of DATEIH010000056.1, forward strand.
TACTGCTTTTGGATTCTTGCATCCTTCTATGAACACCCACTTGTCAGTTTCGACTTTTCTTTCTTCAACCAAATTAGCAATACCCAAATCACTTTCACTCAAGTCATCTAGATTGTTTACCAGTCTTGCACCAGTAGCCTTTGAAAGCTTGAACATGTCACTTTCTTTTACTCGCCTTACTGCCAGTACATTTGCCTTAGCCAAATAATGTTGTGCAATATCATCAATTCCCTTTTGACATAATACAACATTAGCTCCTACTGATTTTATCTTGTCAACCATATCCTTGAGCATTCTATTTTCTTCTTCTAGGAACATTTGCATTTGCTGGGGCTCACTTATTCTAATTTCTGCGCTCATTTCTGTTTTTTCGATTTCAAGAGCAGAATTTATGAGAGCAATCTTCGCATTGTCGACTCTCTTTGGCATCCCAGCATGAACTATTTCCTTATCTAAGACAATTCCTTGGATAAATGTTGTATCACGTATTGAACCTCCTGCTTTTTTCTCAACCTTGATATTGTCTAAGTCCACTCGTAAACCGTCACCTGAGATATTTTTTTCTGCAACTTGTTTGGCAGCACTTACAACAATTTCACTTAATATGGGACTATCATCAGATACCAGTTTAGATTCCATACTGGTTTTTGCAATTTTAATAAGAAGATCCTTATCATTTACATTAACTTTTATCCCTATTTTATTTAGGATAACTAATGCTTGTTCAGAAGCTGCAGTATATCCATCTACAATTGCAGATGGATGAACATCTTTGCTTATCAATTGTTCTGCTTTTTCTAAAAGTGTCCCAGTAAAAATTACAGATGAGGTAGTTCCATCTCCGACTTCGTTATCGACAGATTTTGCAACTTCTACCATTATTTTAGCGGCAGGATGTTGAACATCTATCTCTTTCAAGATAGTTGCACCATCGTTAGTAATAGTTACATCACCTAAAGAATCCACTAGCATTTTATCCATGCCACGTGGTCCTAAACTAGACCTTACAATTTCCGCTACTAACTTTGCTGCAGAAATGTTATTTTTTTGTGCCTCTCTGCCTTTATTTTCTTTAGTTCCTTCTTTTAATATTAATACTGGCATACCACCAGCTGTTTGTTGAATTGAAGCCATATTCTCATATCACCTTAATAGAATGGTACAATTTTTCGATAAGCCCCTTTTATAGGTTTCACAAATAAAATGCCAATAAAGTGATATAAAGACCAACAAATATTTTATCAAAGCAAACAGAATAATTCTTATGGATTTTGAAATCAAATTAGGAACCAAATATGAAAGGAGAATTAAGGTTAGCCACAATCAGACTACAAGTTTTCTTTGGGATGGTGAAAATGTTTTCTCAACGCCTTCAATGATATCAGAAATGGAAGAAACCTGTAGACTGTTATTAAAAGAACAATTTCTTAAGGTTGATTCAGAATGGGACTCGGTAGGTACTGTTGTTGACATTAATCATACTGCTGCAACCCCCGTAGGTGCGGAGATAATTCTAAAAGCCGAAATTATAGGAGTTGAGGGCAGAAGAGTTCAATTCAAGGTATCTACTGAAGACAATTTAGAACAGATAGGAGAGGGGAAGCATGAAAGGTTCATAATCAATATTCCCAAATTCAAAGAAAAGTTCGACTTGAAGGTGAAGAAACTAAATGAATTTCAAAAAGGATGAACAAACAAAACTTTAGACTTGGTTTGGCAGAAGTAGTAGAAAAAACAAGAAAGCGATTTAGTGAAAGAACGCATCCACCATAAAAGCAATAAATAATGCTGCCAAATATGGACTGCTAAATTTAAATACCAACCAAGAAGTTTTTTCACTTGGTCTTAGTAATAACCACACAGACAAAATTATCATCACAATACCAAATACAGTAGCAGTCAAAAGATATATCAAACCAAATAGATTAAAGAAAAATGGCAATATACTAAATACAACCATCATCAAGGTTGTTAATGCTATTATTCTCACGGATTTTGATTCGCTTGATACAACAGGAAGCATTGGAACATTGGCCCTTTTGTAATCCTCTTTCACATGTAAGGCTAAACTCCAGATATGCGTGGGAATCCAGAAAAAGACCAGTCCAGCCATTGCAATACCTATTTCCAGATGTTGAAATGTTATTGCTATATAACCAATTAATGCAGGAGCGCCACCCGAAAATCCACCCAATATAATGTTAGATTGACTGGTTCGTTTTAGCCATTTACTGTATACTATAATATTGTCAAACAGGCCAAAGGCCATTAAGCCAAATGCCCATATGTTTATGAACCAAGAACAAACTAGAGAGATTCCTGCTAAAATGAGCCCAAAAACTAAAGCATTACGTGGGGAAATTCTTCCCGAGGGAATCGGACGATCTTTAGTTCTTTCCATTATTGCGTCTATATCTCTATCGTTATATCCCGTAAGTGTATCCGCAGCTGCAGAGCCAGCAGCTATTGCAAAAAATAATAAAACCCAAGTCATCCAACTGACCTGAACATCAAATAACCAGGTTGCCGATACTGCAGCACCTATTGCTGTGAAGACAAGTAGATACCAAATTTTTGGTTTTGTAAGCTCATAATAATTTTTAACTTGGTTACCAACTGTCTTCATCTCTAAAACCAAATAGTCTATTAACCTACCACCATATTATAAATAAAATAGTTATTTATATCTTGAGAGAATTTTTTTACTTAGGTACAGAATTTGATATTATTTCTCGTGAAGTCTTTCTCATCTCGATAAATGTTTCAGTTTTCTGTACTCCCTCGATCCTTCCCACTTTCTCAGATATGATTTGATGCATTTCATCTAGAGAACGAGCAGTCATGGTTACCAGCACGTCAAATCTTCCGGTAACTTCGGCAACTTCTCTGACCTCGGGAATCTTAAAAAGCTCTCCAAGCACATTATCCCTTAATTTAGAATCCATAGTAATTCCAGTTAATGCTTTAACGTTAAAACCTAAGGCTTCATCATTTATTACAATTGTGAATTTCTTAATCAAACCTCTCTTGACAAGTCGCTTGATTCTGCTATAGACCACAGAGGAATTGATATTGATTTTTTTTGAAAGCCTGGGAACCGATATGCTTGCATCTTTTGACAACTCGCTTAATATTTTGAGATCAAGATCGTCAATTCTTCCCATAA
>DATEIH010000057.1:0-11720 GCA_035279165.1 Candidatus Nitrosocosmicus sp.
ATTTATTTACTAGCCATGGCAATTAGGATCATAGATATATACCTGTCTTTTTATCTAGAAAATTAATATATATGAAATTACTAACTTTGGCTACAATCTTTCTTCTGATTGGCACTATAGGTTTTGCATATTCGGAAGCAAACGCTCAAGGAGGAGAATTCAATCTTACAATTAATCCAGGTGCAACTGATAGTAATAGTTTAAACCCAATAAAACCAGCTAACATTACTGTACCAGTCGGGGCTACTGTTGTTTGGCTCAACAAGGATTCCGCTTATCATCAAATAGTGTCTGGAACCCCCGAGGCAGGTCCAACAAATGTCTTTTATGGAGATTTTTTTGCTACAAATGAAGCATATAATAGGACTTTTGACTCAGCAGGTGTAATTGACTATTATGATCCAATTTGGACCAATATAAAGGGCCAGATCACAATTGTGAATGAGAACAATACAGAGTCAGGACTTAATACAACAGATAATCTTGCTAATAATAATTTCACAAATAGTGATGTAAATACAGGAAATGGGACATCTTTGACTAACGAGCCTTTGCAATCATCGACAGGTCAACCATTTCAATCAAATAATGTCAACACACCCAATCAAGGCGGTTTGAATCAACAACAAACAGGGTCAATAGGAGATAATACACAGTCATTTACTACTGATCAACAGCAGCAACAGCAACCAGTTCAACAGCAACCAGTTCAACAGCAACCAGTTCAACAGCAACAAATCACACAAGACCAACTACAAATACCACAACACGGAACTATCGATAGTTTTAAGGCAAATGGAAAAATTAATTCCTTCATTGTAACAGCAGTAAGTCCCTGGAATGCAACTGGAGATTGGAGTATGATAGTAGAAGATGGCGAAATGAAGAATTTTGTCACTAACATGGCATGGTTTAATGGTACTACTGGTCATACGCATGATTTTTTGAACTTTGATTCACGAGACGATATAGAACTACCCCCTGATAATATCTTATCAATAGATGGCGAAATGGATGTAGCTTCTAATGGAGTCATCACATGGGATGGAGTCGATTCAACAATTAATCTTGGAGGTGGAGGCAAAACTATAACCATATTAGTAGATCACGAAGCTACCGATCACCATTTTGCTGGACAGCCGATTATCGGAACGGTTACTTCACTGACTCCCTGCTCAGACACGCCTGGAGCTAGTATGGAAATATTACCCACATGTGATTAGAACATACAAGATAAGAACAAAAATTAAAGGGATGTGCAAAATCCCATCTTAGAACATTTCTTTTTTTTGAACGTCTTAGAAAATTGCATTCAAGTCAAATTTGGCTGAAATACGAAAAACTAAACCAAATTGAGGAAGATAAATGAGATAAAACTTTTAAAAGAAATGCAATGAAAAGTCATGGATTCCTTCGCCCATAAACTAACAACACTTTTTAAACAAGTATTATAAATCTCGTGGTAACTAGTCAAAAAATATTGTATTTAATTGACTAAAAAATAAAATCATAGTCGATTTGATCGAGAATTCCTATATTTGACAGCAAGTGAATCATAATCAGGAACATACGAATATCCAGCAATAAGGATTGTGCTTCATGAGTTCATAAAGAGAACTGTTCTAATTTATCGAGTTTCTTATTATTGTTATTCAGGGTCATCGATAAGTGATAGCAGCATGACGTCCATAGAGGACCTCAATATAAGGAGTCCGTCCTTCTAACCATCCTGACAGCAAAATCCGCAGTCACATTGTTGTTCTCCATAATTTTCACATGTATCATTTAATTCCATATATATTCTTGTCAGAAACCCCTATATATTACTTACTGATTTCGTTATTTATTGACTAAAAATCTACTTTTGCGCTTCATTGCAGCGAAAATCAGATTTTTAAGAAAAAAAATACCGATTTTGTTCGATGTCATGAAACCAAATCTAGAGTTTATAATCTTAATACATATGGAAAATTAATATAAAAACATTAAGTTATTTGTATTTTATTAAATAAACTCCATCAAATAATAAATAAATATCAAGATAATCATTGTTTTTTTATATTACTTTATCAATTCAATATTTGTGTATTAGAATGGATGTAGCAAGCCATGACTTGAGAAATCAATTCAATTCTATATCGGTATGTAATTTCCCTGATTGCAAAAACGATTCAAGATGTGTATGTTCAAAGTGTCTAACCCTTTATTGCAACTTGCACTTACTAATTCATTTATCGAATTGCAATAACATTGGAGGAATATCTGAAAACAGCACAAGTATTGAAGCCAATCAAATTATCAACGAGGCACTATTTGATCCAAGGAGTATATGCCGAATTTGATAATGAAAATGGAGATATTTTAGTCTCTCTAATTAAATCACTAATTTTTCTTGATTTAATCTTTTTTAAAATTATTATATTAATTACCTTGTTTATAGGTTTCAATGGATCGGTAGATTTGAAGGTATTATAACGACATTATTCATTTGCAAACTGCAAATTGTAATCTCATATGTGCATCAATTTGATCAAGATATTGAATGTCAAATCAAAGGAAAAAGTTAAGACAGTCAATTACAAGAAGATTGGGAAATGCAGAATTTTGAAAGTGGGATTATTACCTATTTTTTATTGCTTCTATCTGTCCATTGTTAGCTTTTACAATCACTGTTTTAAAATTAGAATCACCCCCATCTGGAGATACAAAGATCGATGCAAATGGTCCCATATTTCCTAAAGACTGAATTGGATCATCATCGAATTGGACAGTAACGTTATTTATAGAATTAAAATTATTGTTACTTAATTTTACGCTTATTGTCTCGACAGGGCCTCCCCTCTGGATTATTTCGATATTTAATCCTGCTGTTGAAAAATATACGAACAAGACGGCTGCTGCAACCACTGCAAAGCCAACAAAGATTATTCTGCGAATTAATTTAAAGTAGTTTCGCTTTTTGCCTGATCTTCCATTTTCAGGCGATCTTCCATTTTCAGGCGATCTTCCATCGTCCCAACGCCCCATCTCTTATTCATAGATATTATCCAAGCAATTAAGTGTTCCATATCAAAATGATTAGATTTCAACAAATATTTTTTCTTGCTTATGTATTAGGATTCTACCTTTATCAAGTTAAAATCACCCATTAGTTTATGAATTAACTAAATTGAAGTAAACCGGAACTCTTTTTTTATCTAACTGAATATCTAACTACTATCTGACTAACTAATTAAACAGTTAGCCTATTTGCAGTACACATGGGTAAATCATCTACCTATATGACTTTTTAATAGACTTTTACCCTCGTTCATATTTTGATCTTTATTCGCTTAGTGAATCTCTTGATCCAAATTCATTCTTAAATCCATATAGACTCGCCAATCGTTTTACATCATTATTTGTTATCTTACAAGACTGATGCGCAAGCTTTAGACAAGAAGGATATCCCTTGATACTGTGATAGTACAAGCGATCAATCAAATTTTGAATTTCAGTTTGGGTAATATTTGATCTATTAATAATTTCAATCTTTATAAGCGGAACATATGAAGTTAGTCTTGCATATATCTCAATCACATCGAAATTATCGGAAATAAAGTTATTTTTGTTTGCTAGACTAAATCCGGTCTTGTAACCTAATTTGTTATAATAATAGATATCAGCTGCTCGTGATCCATATTCCTTGAACTGATTCTTTGATGTAGAATTTTTTGAAATAAACAAAACATCGGTCTCTTTGTTATTCTCAAACAGGCCTTGAACGTTTTCTCTATAAGATACATTTTTGTTATGTACTAAATTAGATATTATGGATCCATCGACACAAACATAATCTGGTTTTTTATCTAATATAGAGATGGCTATTTCGATTTCCATTTTCATTGCTTTAGCACTTAGAGAATCACCGGTAATATTAGAAATCCCATAATCCCATGCTGATCCCAGCACTTGATTATTCGAGCTGACTGCAATGCAATCTATAACAAACAGATCAATTCCTTGAAAGGATTTCTTATTCCAGCTACTATCAATACCCACACTAAAGGACGGTTTTCTTACAGGTTCATAATCCACCCACTTTGTAGATGCGATCTTTAAAAGATCATTAAATCCATCTCCATGTATAGATGAAAGATTTTTCTCCTTATTTTTGATGGCATCTAGATAAAGATCGGTCAGCAATATTCTACCCATCTCAAGCGCTAAATTTATTTATTATTCCGCACGAACGAAGCATTAATTAAAAAGTTGAATTTTCTCAACTTTTTTTGTGAATGCGAATTATGGTTCGACTGCCGTGAATGATTTAAGGGATTCGGGATTTTCTACTAATAAAAGGTCATCTTTTGAAATGTCAATATCTAAGAGTTTCTTACGCATCAGCCTTCGTAATATCTTTCCTGATCGATTCTTTGGTAGTTCATTAACAAAATAAATAGATTTAGGAAGCAGAAATTTACCGATCCTGCTCATCAAGAGTTTTTCAAGATCCTTTTTTAAAGCGTTTGTCTGCTTTGCCATATCAGCAGTATTTAAAACACAGAAAATACATACAGATTCACCGGTTAAGTCGTCTGGAATGCCAATAGCAGCTGACTCAACGATTCCCGAATAGCTTGTTAATACTTCTTCAATTTCACTAGGGTCAATCCTGTGTCCGGAAATTTTCATGACATCATCTATCCTGCCAGAGATATACCACATGTTTTGTGAATCAGTTCGGACCTTGTCACCATGATTCCAAATATTAGGAAATTTTGACCAATATGTGTGCATGTATCTTTCCTCATCATTTAGGATTCCCCTAGTCATCCCAGGCCAAGGATTTCTAATTACGAGATATCCATCATTAACAGAGTTACCCTGGTCATCTAAGATATCAACATTCAATCCCGGTACAGGTACTCCTACAGAAGTAGGCACATTGTCCAAGAATGGAAGCATACTTAGGATCGCTCCTCCTATCTCAGTGCCACCTGACAAATTTATGACAGGACAACGGTTATTCCCTACTTTTGAAAAATACCAATCCCATGCATCCTTATTCAGTCGCTCGCCGGTAGAAACCAGTAGCCTAAGGGAAGAAAAGTTAAACTTTGAAAAATCAATGTTATTTCTCATAAATTGTCTTATTGCGGTTGGTGCAGCTCCAAATATCGTAACATTTAGATCATCAACCTGTTTTGCCCAATAATCCATAGATGGATAGTCCAATGTATCTTCAAAAATGACAGCAGTTGATCCTATTATAGGAGATCCATAAACTATCCATGTTTGACCTGTGATCCAACCTAGATCAGCATACCAAAAAATAGTATCGTCAGATTTGAGATCTATCAAGTATGATGATTGATGAGCAGAAAATATAGAAAATCCACCGTGTGTCTGTATTGTACCCTTTGGTTTTCCAGTCGTTCCTGAAGTATACAGAATAAATAAAGGATCATTAGATTCCATCAGCTCTGCTTCGAATTTTCTGTTTGGATCATATTTTCTAAACGCCTCATCATAAATACGTTTAAAAGAAAATACTTTATCATTAGAAGGATAGTTAGACACGGCCTCCTCAGTTTCTGACACAATTATTTTTTTTACAAAAGTATTGGATAGCACATCTTCCCAATGTGTTCTTAAATTAATTACTCTCCCCCTCCTTTGAAAAAAATCGCTAGTAATTAAATATGAGGAATTTGAATCAACGAGTCTCTGTTCGAGTGCTGACTTACCGAAACCGGAGAAAATGGGTACATGAACCGCTCCTAATTTTGAGATCGCATAAAGTGCTACAAATGATTCCATTTTCATGGGAAGATATATTCCTACCACGTCGCCTTTTTTAACTCCGATATCCTTCAACGCACCTGCAAATACATTTACCATCATATCCAGATCCTTAAAACTGAGCTTCTTCTTTATCCCGTCAGAGTTTACGAATATAAATGCAATCTTATTTGGGTGTCTATTGATATTATTTTGGATAACATTATCAATGATGTTACATTTTCCTCCAACAAACCATTCGCACCAAGGTAATCCCTTTTGTAGATCAACTACTTTATTGAACGGGATCCTCCATTTAATTCCAAGATCGTCATTTACTGCGTTCCAATACCATTCAATATTTTCTATAGATTTCAGCAACAATTCCTCCAATGTATCAATACTATTTTTCTCCATAAATCGAATTAAATTATTATCTTTAGTTAACTCCGATTTAGATGAATTAATTGAATAGTAAGGTACCCTTAGTTTTTTGACCATCTATATTTTAATCGTTTAGAATGATTTTCAGTTATATTAGTCTATTTTTCGCGTGAGTTTAAATGACGTTGATTTAATAAGTAAAATTAATTGAGGGGATATTGAAAGTTAAACGCATTTTCCTTCACTTGCGCATCGCTGCCCCTATTGAGAGTATAAAAATAGGTTCCATTTACGTCGTAGGTCTTTGGTGTGGAAGAATTAGAATTATCTGCTATTGCACCTACCAATTTTCCTTGAGAATCAAAAAGTGAATTCGCTTCTTCGTTTAATGGTGCTCTGTCACGAAGGACGATGCTTTGATTTCCTATTATTGGATACACTGATTCGAGAGAATCTACAAATCCCTCTGTTCTGGCTCCTACATCTCCAGAACCTATCCTTATATTGTCAAGATAAACATTATAGGTAACAGTTTCCAGTATTGCTGCCCCCCTGTTTGGATTATACACTTTGAAAACAGTTTCCAGTCTCGATTCGTTGTTTCCTGGTATTACTTTCACCGAGTTAAGTGATAAAGTTAAATTTTGGCTGTTGAGCTGCTGAGGGGTGAGTCCAGTGGTTTCTGAGGAATCAGATTGGGATGGGGAAGGGGATGGGGAAGGTTGGTTTGACTGAGCGGGTACCCCTTTAGTACCATTGGCTACTGATTCAGGATTATTGTTTGGGTTTGAATTTTGAGATAAAAATCCTATGTTAAATAAGTAAAAAAATACTCCTACAACTATTATACCTATCCCAACTGCATATAGAACCCTCGTTTTCATAAATATGAGCATTTATCATTAGAGCCTATAAAATGGTTTAGAAAAAATTTTAAGATCGAAACTATGCAATACTTTAACCTATACCAAATGAGGTCTTTAACACATGAAAAGGGAAAATGGGATGCAGAAAACTATCATAAAGTTTCTTCCGTACAAGAGACCTGGGCAAAAGAACAATTATCCAAAAGAAAGTGGAAGGGAGATGAAGTATTAATAGATGCAGGCTGTGGAAGTGGCAGGGTTACTAGACTCATCGCTGATATTTTGAAAAATGGTAAAATCTATGCCATTGATCTGGATCAAAACATGATCGAAAAGGCAAAGATAAATCTAAAGGATCATAAAAATGTCATTTTTGTCAATGCAGACTTATCTTCTGTCCAATTACCAGAGCAAGTAGATGTTATCTTTTCTAATGCAGTAATACATTGGATCAAAGATCATTACAAACTATTCTGTAACTTTTGGAAACTATTAAAGCAATCCGGGGAAATCTTAATTCAATGTGGAGGTAAAGGAAATCTAGGAACAGTCCATGACATCTTAGATTTGACAAGAGAAAGTAGTAAATTCAAAGGCTATTTTCATGACTGGGAAGACCCATGGAATTTTGCTTCAGCTGAAGAGACATTTTCAATAATGGAAAGGGCGGGGTTTAAGAAGATTGAAACAGGTCTAACAAAAAAAATAGCTAAATTTTCAAGTTTTGAGGAATATAGGCTATTTATGAAAACAGTTGTAATGAAACCATATTTATCATATTTGCCTTCTGATTGCGACGATCAAATCATAAATTCTTTTATGAATTGTTTCTTTAGCCATCAAAGGAAGAAGGAGAATACGGAGAATAAGGAAATCTCTGAAGTTACTACCGACTATACTATAGACTATACAAGACTAAACATCAGAGCCACCAAGTGAACCATTTGGTAGAAACACAAATAGATTGGTCGAATAATCTGTTGTCCCAGACATCAGAGAATAAAATGAATAGAAACTATTTTGAAAGAACAAATGAAAATATCAAATGAAATCTAGATATCGAGTTACATTCTAAAATAGATAGTTAAATGAATATAATCAGATAGTAACTGGGTTGTCATTTTGTAAATAGCTTCTAATAGGTGAAATTATTTTGTCTAGGTATCGGGAAGTTGCCGCCTTTAAATCCATGGGATGAATCTTGTCTTGTTCGTAATCATTTTTAACCTCAGCATAAGAAAAATATGATATGTTACCTCCATATTTTTGAGGTCGTTCTAGTACAAATTCATCAAACTGATGAAATATTACATAGTTAATGATTTCTAATACTGGGTTGTTTGCAGAGATCTTCGTAGGACAATAAGCTTTTCTTATTTTTTTAGAGATCTCGTCAGAAGTATCATGTATTAAAATACTACTAGACGGATTACTCTTGCTCATTTTACTAAAGATTTTATTATTATCATCAAATGTTACATTGGGAGACTCTATGGTGGTTGTAGGGGTGGAGGTGGTGGCTGTGGCAGTGTCCGCACCCGTAACGGTAGCCTTAGTAGTAGCACTAGTAGAAACAGGCTCAGATAAACCAGGTAACAAATGATGATGAACGGAAATGGGAACTTTCCATCCCAGTTTAGGAAAAACCTCCCTTACCAACATATGGATCTTGCGTTGGTCGGTCCCTGCGTGAACAATATCTAGATCTAAAGCTTTGATATCCACAGATTGCATAGAAGGATAGAGAAGTTGGGAAAAATCAAGAGAATCTTTTTCTGTTCTTCCCATAATTGTTAATGATCTTAAGGTTCTAGCAAGGGTAATTTGCTTTGAGAAAAGTACAAAATTTTTCCAATAATCATCAGTCTCTTCATAAAGCTTTGTACCATGAATAATGTTAACACCTGGACAAAAAAATTTAAATGCTTTTTCATAATAATTTGAAATTTTTGAAATTAATTCCCAATCACTATTGAGTTTATTATTGATATACGTATGCCAATCAGCTAGAAACACATTAGCTTGTATGCCGGCCTTCAGAAAATCATTGATCTTAAAGCCTGTAACTATGAGGCTACCTAAATGTAATCTTCCTGAAATCTCTAATCCTATATAATGTCTAGGCGTTGTTTTGGTTTCAAATAATGTAGCAAGTTCATTTGATGCTATTATTTCTTCTGTTGGAGGCTTTTCAATTAATCGAATCTTCTCTTCAACGTCCATTACAAAATTTTAGTATAGAGATTATTATAAACTGTCTAATTCAACGTGCTCTCTGATCAACCGGATCAGATTATGAGTAAAAAAGATTAATCTAATCTTTTAACTTGTTAACTTTAATGCTGGTTAGCTTCCTAGGAAAAACAAAAGTGTCAGATTCTGGCGAAGATAAAGTTGAATCCGGGACGACAGATAAAGGATTTTTTCTACTACTTTCAATTGCAAACAATGGCTCGCAATTTACCTTAATGAATTTCTTCCTGCTACGATATTTCTTATCCATTCTAAAATAAAGATAATATTCCAGCACACCTTCGCGGACCCCGGTTGGACATATCAATAAATTGTTAAAATTTTGCTTATCTATCAATATTTTTACGACAAAGCTTCCTGTTGTAATTGTCTTTGCTCTTTGAGGGTCAACGGATTTTAGTTTTGATAATTCTTCGATAGATAGTCCTCTAAAAATAGTGTTTGCAAGAGTTATCATTCTTTTATCAAGTACCGAGCGACTATGATAAACAGAGGGGGATAAATCGATCATATGCGACATAAACTTGTAAATTGCTCTTATTGTTCCTCCTATTGCGATCATTTTTGTATCCGGAGATCTTTCCAAACTCAATTGATCATAAGATGGGATATTTTCAAAAAGTGATTTTTCCAATCTTTCATAACTGATGTCAGACCAAGGTTTGTTCTCCTCTGCACCGCCATTATAATTTATGAATTCTTCAGAGAGCCTCAAGACACCCATATCCAAACAAATCGTTTTCAATATTCTAAAATCTTGAACGAACATCAATTCAAGGCTACCACCACCAAGATCGAAGAACAAGCCATTGGGAATATGCATGTAGGATTGAGCCCCCAGATATGAAAAAAATCCTTCCTCTGGTCCTGATAAAATATTGAATAGAAATCCAGTATTATCTTCGAGGGCATCTATTACGAATTTCTGGTTAGCTGCATCCCTTACTGCACTAGTTGCTATTGGAATAACTACATCTATGTTTTTTTCTTTCAAATCTTTTTTAAAAGTATCTAGTGCTTTGATTGTTCTATCAACATTTCTATCAGATATTATGTTGTCATTTCTATTTAATTCTGAACCAATTTGAACATAATCCTGTTTCTGATACTGTTTTTTGTAATGTCCATTTTTGTAAATATCATAAGTAGAAATTTTTATAGAATTATAACCAAGATCTATTATAGCAAGACTTTCCTTTTTCCTAGACTCTATTGACTCAGCATACAACTATATTAAAAAATACAAAAAAGTAGTTTATTTAATTTTTTGTTTATGGGCCATACACAAAAGTTCTGCACCAAAGCCCTACCAGAAAATAAGTAGATACAGAGAGGGAGAAAAAAGCAGGTAGTAGGTAAGATAAATTAGCTTATCATCGGTATTGTGAAAGCGTTACCTTTTCTCCTGGTTTCATATCTCTTTGAGTTTTTATCTTCTTTACAGCATCTTCGAAATGTTTCATTGTAACATGCGCCTCTGTTGCATGTTTTGCAGCGTCTTCAGGATTACTATATTTTTGAAGATACTCATGCAGTACGAGTGAAATCGCCGTATTTGCAACAGCAGACATATCTGCGCCACTAAATCCATCCGTTAGTTCGGCAATTCTCTGTAAATTCACTTCTCCTGTTAATGGCTTTTCCTTTGCATATATTTCCAGGATCTTTAGTCTTGTACTTATATCGGGTTTTGGAACAAAAACAATCTTGTCGAATCTACCAGGTCTTAGCAATGCACTGTCAATCATATCAAGACGGTTGGTTGCTGCTATTATGACTACGCCATTTAATTCTTGGATTCCGTCCATTTCTGTTAGCAGCTGAGAAACCATTCGTTCGGTGCCCGCATTAACGCCTTCCATTCCTCTTATAGGAGCAATGGAATCTATTTCATCAAAGAAAACAACACATGGTGCAGCTTGTCTTGCACGTCGGAAAATTTCTCTAATCCCTCTTTCAGATTCGCCTATCCATTTTGACAATAATTCTGGTCCTTTCACGCTGATGAAATTAGCTTCAGATTCTGTAGCAACTGCCTTGGCAAGCATAGTTTTTCCGGTCCCAGATGGGCCATGCATAAGAATTCCTTTGGGTACAGAGTGACCGAGTTTTGTATAAAGATCGGGATACCTTAATGGCCATTCCACTGCTTCCTGTAGCTCTCGCTTAACGTCATCTAATCCACCTATATCATTCCATTCAACGTCAGGTGATTCCAGATAAACTTCCCTCATGGCAGAGGGCATGACTTCTTTAAGTGCATTTTCAAAGTCAGACATTGATATAATTAATTTTTCAAGTGTCTCGGGTGGGATTTTCTCATCCTCCAAGTTAAGTTCAGGTAACAGTCGTCTGAGACATTTCATCGCAGCTTCCTTACAGAGATATTCCAAATCTGCACCAACAAACCCATGACTTACGGATGCTATTTTTTCTTGATTTACATCTGATTCT
>DATEIH010000058.1:0-2126 GCA_035279165.1 Candidatus Nitrosocosmicus sp.
ATTTTTAGTAATTTATTTAATTACATTTATTAATGTAAGCAATAATTATAAGATAGATTCAATCTTGCAAAGATTCGATGATTTAGATATGAAAATTTTGTCAGAATTGACAAAAGATGCAAGTATTTCAATCCCCCAACTTAGTAAGAAATTAAACATAAACTCCTCAGTTTTGTATAGCAGAATAAAAAGGCTGACGAAGCGAGAACTTATCAGAAAATTTACGGTTGTTATAAATGAATCACAGCTGGGCATAAATATTAAGGCAACAGTGGGTATAAATCGCGATCCAAAATTAAAAGAGCCTATCCATAATGAACTTATCAAAATTCCAGAAATAAGGTCACTAATAGAAGTTACTGGTCGTTTCGACATAATTTTATCTGTAAATACACGAACATTGGAGGAGCTGCACAAAGTAGTAATAGAGAGAATCGGGAAAATTGAAGGTATTCAAGCTACTGAAACTTTTGTGGAAATGCAGCGAACAGACAAGGAGCCAGTATATTCGATACAAACTAGCAATCAAAATTTTGGCTGATTCTCATATCCGGATATGAGGTTTAAAAATTAGAAATATTAAAATTATAATGGAATACCTAGGATCTTAGAAATCAATTGCTCCAAAAAATACTCGATAAAATTCAAAAAAGAATAGGTGAGATTTTTCAAACACTTAAATTAGCAAAAAAAACAAGCAAGGACGATTATTTCACCCATCTGAGATTGGTATTATTAGCTATAGGTGCTGTAGGTGGGATTGGTTTTATAATAAAGCTCGTTGGCGAACTATTGTTCGTAAATAAGTAGCATGTGAATTTTCTAATTCAATTTATACAATAAGTTGGAAAAATAAAATTATTGATTGGATTTATTTTGTGAATAAGGATGAGTAAAAACCCTGTAGAAATTGATCTTGAAAACAAGATAAAGCTGAATCCTGAACTTATGGTTATTGAAAAGCTATATCCAATAATTTATGAGAATTCAATTTTTCTTTTCTATAAGGATGAAAGTGAACTAATTAATTGTTATGAAGTTACAGACACGAACACAGTAGAAAAGGCAAAACAAAATCCTGACAAAATAATTGAAATTTTAGAGGAACTAGATAAGTGATATACTATTATATTATTGAATTTTGAATGATTATTAATGTCTCATAGCAAATACGAATCGGGAAATAGAAAAAGCAACGAAATTTTTATTGGGAAAAAGCCATTAATGACGTATGTAACTGCAACTCTGGTCCAACTAGCTAATGAGCCAACTGTCGTTATAAAAGCAAGAGGAAAAAGCATCACAAGGGCAGTAGATGTGGCTCAGATAATAGTAAAAAGAATGAATACATTAGGTTATAGAGTAGAAAAAGTAAAGTTAGGGTCAGATACTCTAACTGGCACTGAAGATGATAAACCTAGAAACGTGTCTACAATAGAGGTATCGATTTCAAGATCAAAGTAAATTTTTGCTACTTTTTCAAAAAGGTTTAGTCGTATAATTTTTTGAATATTTAATAAATACCCCGAAAAGTATGATATTATGACGATAGAGTATAGATATTTACAAAAATCCATAGGAAATATCTTGATTTCTGCGGTTATTCTTGTATTTTTGTTTCATATGAATCAGATAGTAGATAAGGATCTCTTAATTTTTGGTTTATTTTTTGAAACTCAAAATCAGCCAATGCTGACGCACACAGATAATAAATTTCATTTTACAATTGACTATCCTAATAACTGGGAAAAGTCTGTTAAACTAAATAATGAGATAATCCTGATAGCCCCAAAGGATAAAGATTCAGTTAGCAGTCCGGCTGGCATTGTTGTCAAAGTAGTCCCTACTCCAGGAAAGAACATATCTGCCGGTTCTGCATCAAAAGAGATTACATCTCAAATTCAAAAAGAACATAAAGATTTCAAGTTAGAGTCATCTGATACCATTCCTGTTGACGGAAAGAATGCAGTGAAAACTACTTTTACAGCAACGGATAGTAAGTTACAAAATCGCAAGGCAATGCAAATTGTAGTTTCCAATTATGAGAATATATATATTATCACCTACAAAGCTTCATTGGATAAATATAACAACTTTGAAAATACTGCAAATGATATGATAAAGTC
>DATEIH010000059.1:0-4532 GCA_035279165.1 Candidatus Nitrosocosmicus sp.
CAGATAACCTTAAGTCATCGCTAATACGGTCAATGGAAATTAAATCTCTCTGTCTACTATTATCATCAGTCCTTCTTTTATGAATCTCTTCTGATTTTGCTGTAATTAGAATCAAGTGTGAAGGATTTATTATACTTAATATTTTTGAGGGAATACCAGGATAATAGCCTAGCTCAGTTCTGATAAATAAGTGAGTGTCGATAATTACAACGTCATTACCTAGAGAATTAATATAATTAGCGGTCATTTCTTGTAATGATCTCTGTTGCTCTATGGATAACTTCCTTAGTTGGTCACGATTGTTTATCGATAATAGCTTTGCTTGTTCGAACATAATCTTACCAAATTCGGCGATTTTAGCATCGATACCCTCTTGAGACAGTAAATTAAATACATTTGTTATAACAGTAGATTTTCCTACACCTGGAATACCAACTATCATAACGCGTTTAGTCATATAATTCTATTTAGAAAATAAAACCTTTATTTTTAGCTTTATAATTGACAAAGTGGTTTTGATAATTTGTAAGGTATTAAAATTTGAAAATATAGGGTATGATAATGATTTCAAAATCAAAGTCATTATCATGTAACCATATTTTCTATGTGCGTCCTAATAAGGATGCCAATTTTGGCATATGAACATCGACTTGTTCTCTAACCAACAAGTTATAGTAGTTCACAAGTATATCTACCATCAGTAACAAACCTATTCCAGTTCCGAAAACGTTGAATAAATCTGACACAGACGCCAACAAGCCGATTATTACTCCTCCTATTATAGTCACAGACGGTATATATCTATTCAGCAGCGATTCAACCGAACTCTCCGACCGTCTAAACCCAGGTACTTGTACATCTGCATCCAATAGGTTCTTCGCTGCTGATTTCGCAGAGAGTCCACCTAGTTCCACCCAAAGCCGGCCAAATATCGTTACTATAGTGGTAAGAAATAGTACATATACCACTGCTCTAACAGGATCCGCTACGACAGCCTCAAAGGATCTAGGTGCAGTTATGTAGTAAAATAGACCTCCGGTCGGTTTCTGTGACTGCGCATCATATTGCGCTATGTAGTTAAAGGCAGGATTATCATTGTTGGGATTGTAATTAGCCCAAAGCATTTGCCCTATGAAGAGTGCATTCGCCAATAATGCTGACGCCAAAATCACAGGAATGTTTGATGTATAAAGCAGCTTGATTGGATACGTCGCAGTAAACCCCCGGTACCGCGTCGACACTATGGGTATATCCACATGTATACCCTGAACGTATACCAATAGCAGCAATATCCCCGCAGTCATCCCAAATCCAAAGAGGCTTGGCATATTGGGAACTGGGGCAGGTGGCGACGAACGGAGTACAGCATCCCCTAAGTTACCCTCCATTCCGCTTGTGATCATGAATGGTATCAAGCCACTAGGCTCTGTGCCACCGGGTATTGGCAAGGGATTAAACATACTCCACATTATGCCTTGTGCAACTCCCGCCATGATGAATATACTTATTCCTGAACCGAGTCCCCAACCCTTCTGAACCAATTCATCGAGGTACATGACCACAATGGACGCCGCCATCAATTGTGATATCAACACGGCCAAATGGTAACCTGAGGGGGTAGCACCTCCATAGACACTTACACCATATAGTAGTGTTTCAGCAACGATTACAATTATTGTTACTATTTTTGTAGCAGAAGTAAAAAGGGATCTATCATTTGGATCCTTAAAGTTTAGTCTCAAAATATCTGAACCTTTCAATAACTGCATCAACAAACCAGCAGTAACAATAGGGCCAATACCAAGCTCCAACAAGGTTCTCTGTTGGGCAGCAAAGATTACTCGGGCAAATGCCAACGGATCGGCAGCTGGATCAACATTTACTCCAAATAATGGAACCTGTCCCATTACCAGGTATATAAGCATAGCAATACCCGTCCATATCAATTTATTAGTTAAAGTAATTTTCTTTTTAGGTTTCTCAACTTGTGGGATAACAGGGGAGATCGTCTTTACAATAGTTCTAAATAAACCATCATTCTGTACTGAGCTCATCTATAATTAGCACCTCTCCTCCAGCTGCTGTAATTTTGTTCTTTGCAGCATCTGAGATCCTTTTTACTCGAACTGTAAGAGCAGAGTCTATCGCTCCGCTGCCCAAGATCTTGTCGTACCCCAACTTTTCTAAATCAAGTATGACCTTACCATCTTCACTAGTTTCTGAATATTTTACCAATTCATTCAAGTCTTTAAGATTTATCCATTTTAAAGAATCACTTTGTCTTAATGCATGAAATTGTTCGTGCCCAAAATGATTTGGTTCCTCTTTAATTGTTCTGATGAAGAAGTGCTTGTGCTTTCCAGCGCCTCCGACACCACCTCTGCTTCCCGAAGCTCTATGTTGCCCAATTTGGCCCCATCCACAGAAGCGACTTCCACGTTGTTTTCTACTTTTTCTTAATCGAGTAGCCATCCATTATCACCAACTTTCCCTTAGGGGATAAGCAACTTTTAGTATAAATATTAAAGTTTGCAATGCTGTACTATCCAACAAATAATCATTGTTCATAGACTACATCATCCTCTTTACAATTTCTAACAAATCTTTATTCTCTCCTAATAT
This sequence comes from Candidatus Nitrosocosmicus sp., assembly GCA_035279165.1. Lineage (GTDB taxonomy): Archaea > Thermoproteota > Nitrososphaeria > Nitrososphaerales > Nitrososphaeraceae > Nitrosocosmicus. The sequence goes on from DATEIH010000059.1 coordinate 2,623, forward strand.
TCCATTTTGAGAGTACAAAAGCTTTGATTTTTTCTTAAATCCGCCTCTTGGAGGGTTCAATGCAAACCACGGTTTTATTCCATCCAACTTGGAAAGATAAGTTTCATTTTTGGAGACATCTGAGACGACCTTGTTAATGTCGGGATTGGATGTTTTTCCAGAAACCTCCTCCTTTTGATTTGATAACATTTTAGATGACGATGCTCGGCCTTTTTGTTCTATAAATTCCCTGATAAAGTTTTCCTCAACTGATGTCCAAGCCACAATTTCTTTTATTTTCCTGAGCATCCCTAAGGTTTGATCATTTTCTGGTATCAGGGTTGCTCGAAATTTCTTGTTAAGATGTAGACTTTCAAGGGTTACATTTGCCCAGTTGGGGATATTAACAGTCCCTTTCATTCTAACTACTAGATATACCATTTCAATTCCTATCCTGTGATGAAAGTGCTTCTCAATGCATTAAAAATTGCTTTTGCAGTAGACGACATGGTATTGGTAGATCCAAATGACCTACTCCAGCAGTCCTTTAATCCTGCCAATTTCAACAAATTCCTAATATTCTCACCAGCTACTATACCTAATCCACGAGGGCCAGGGATCAATTCGATCGTCACACTGCCACCTCTACCCTGCACTTTAAATGGTACTGAATGAGCTTGATGACATCGACATTCCCAACTTCCACATCCCAATTTTACTGGGATGACGTTTAAATAAGAAGCATTGGTGGCCTTGTCAATGGCATTTCTCATTTGTGAGGCTTTGCCTTTCCCAATTCCAAACCACCCTGACTCATTGCCTATCGCCACAAGAGCATTAAATCTAGTAAGTTCACCAGCATCGGTTTGTTTTTGTACTATTTCAACACTTACTACCTGAGTTTTGATATCAGGCAAAAGGTGTTTCACAATCTCAGATTCCTGAATTCTCATTCCATTTTCAAATATTTGCTCCATAGAGTTAATTTTACCACTGGCTACCATAATACCTAGTGTAGTTCTAGGTTTCCATTCTACTTCAGGTTCACTAGGTCTAGACATCCTACTCATTATTTACACCTGAGCCAAAAGGCATTATCAATTCATTAATCATAACAACTTTCATTCTTAACGCATCAGTACCTTATCAAACTCAATTATTTTTTTGTTTATTATTCTTTCGGTGAATTTCATATTGGCCAAGTTTTCACCTTAGTTGAAGTTTCCAGCAGATATTCGTGTTTTTACTTCTTCAAAATGCTTCGGATATTCTTCTGGATTTATGTTTTTAGCAAATAACCCAGAAAATTGTTTCTCATATCTATTTTTATCCTCTTTCAGAATACTAGCATATTGAGATATATGTGAACCATTTATTCGATTTTCATCGGGCAAAGTTTCTTCAGACAGTGGAATATTGACTCCAGAAGCAGCTATACCCTTAAGACAAGCTGCTACCTTGCTTGTGAAAGATGCTTGACCGGTATATAAAATTGCAGAATCAATTTTTTTGGCAAGCATTTTTTTTCCAAGCATTAATCCGACGAGATAGCAAGCTGACAAGTTATTGGTATAACCCTTCCACTCAAATTTAGTCAGTTCCTTACTATTGGAAAAAGAGAGGACGATATCACCTTTAATCGCCGGTTTTATTAGCTGGCAGTGAATATTTTGATTACTTATTCTCACAGTTATAAAATTTCTTTTGCTAACTAACACAGCCTTTCTTTTTCTATAATTTGTTTTATTATTTCTTATTCTTTTAAGCGTTTTAATGTAAGACATTCATTACTTCTACTCCTTTATTCTAACAATCAAAAAAACTCTCTTAAATCTCTTATAAACGTTTTAAAAAACAGATAAAAATTAATGCAGATCATTTATGTGATAAAACTTGCTATCAAATTTGAGATAAAATTCATTTTGGAATTG
>DATEIH010000060.1:0-4744 GCA_035279165.1 Candidatus Nitrosocosmicus sp.
CATATTAAAAAGAGTACAGTTTTTGCAATCACAACCTACCAATTAATTTTATATTTTATAATTATATAGATATTTACTAGAATAACTGTATTTGGTTAATGATCGTTCGTAATCATATTAAGAGTATTTTTTTGGGAGGAGGGCGAGGTTCACTAAATGATTAATCTCCTGTGATTTTGTGATCTTTTACTAGTCGTAGTTTGACTTGACGCCAATTGATCAGATTAGAATAGGCAAAGCCATACCATTAACTGGACAAATATGCTATTGATATTTGCAACAGGGAAAAAGGATTTGAATATTTTTATGATCAATTTTAGATACTCTGTGATTTATTAACAGATAATTTTTAATGAATATAAGACAATAAAATTCAATAATTATGCCACGAATTCAACTAATTGACTAATCAACCCCAAAAAAGCTCGAAGTCCAATAATAACTTAACAATTATTCTACATAATTATTCTAAAATTAACTGGTAGAATTATTTTTGTTAACCATGTTAGCAAATTATTTTAATAAGTGTTTTTGTTAAATATTTAACAATTAATTTGTTAAGATCAAAAAAAACTACAAGTACATTTCTGCTAACTACATTAATCGCATCATTCCTTTTTATTTTTATTTTAACCGGTTCTGATTCTTCATTATCGGCCCATTTAGGATTTGCTCAAAACCTTGATTCTAATGCCATCCAGATTCTCAGTACTTCAAGTTTCGTAGATGATTTGGGAAATTTTCATGTCATAGGTGAAGTAAATAATACTGCATTTGATCCGCAAAGGGATATTGTAATTACAACAATTTTATCCAATACAACAAGCAATACTATAATAGGTAATCATTCTGCTTTTTCATCCATAGGAACTCTAAGACACGGTGAATCCTCCCCATTTGACATATTGATACAGGATCCTCAGGTAGTAGGAAAGTTTAACTTTATTGAATTCTCTACCAGTTCTCAACCCGCAACAGAAAAACCTGCAAATCTAATTATCAATGGCAGCAGTGCCTTTTTAGATAATGTTGGTAATCCTCACATCATAGGTAATATAATTAACCAAGGACAAATCCCAGAACAATTCTTAAATCTAGTTGTAACATTTTATGACAACTCTAGTCTTGGTATAGTCGGAACTCAAAGTTTTGGACTAAATGTTGCTAATTTGTCTCAGAATCAAATGGCTCCATTTGATATTACCATTACAGACAATAAAACTAAATCCCAATCTGCATTTTATTCACTAAATGTTGAATCTGACCAAAGCTCTATGAGTTTGCCTTTTAGTTCAAAATCACCATTTGTTTCATCGGGGGGTTCCTTTAGTAGTGTCAATGCTTTGAGTAATGCTGCACCCTCAAGTAATAGTGTTGGATTATCAAGCCTCGATAATAGTAACAGTGATTCAAGCAATACTAGAAGTGATTCTGATAATGACGATCAAAATAATAATAACAATGATAATAATCAGCGCGGAGAAAAGAAAACTGATGATAATGGGAATCCTTATTATAATGACAAAAACTGTAATGAAGAATCTGGCTCTTCTGGTGGAAATTCCTCTGAATGTCAGGATGCCGAAAATGAAGAACAAAGTGGAGGCGAAGATGAGGATTCTTCAGAAAAGGACCAGGGTCCTCCTTCTAACTCCGATTTTACAGGAGATGGAAATGGGGAAGATACTGATGCTGGCAATGGGAGCAATGACGATGAAAACACAGATGGAAATGAAGAGAATGAGTAACGATTATGGTGATAATAACTAGATAATTGCTTCCAAATAACTGCAAACTTCCCTTTGTTTAATTAGACTGGCTCAAATGATAATAATAAAGTCAATTGGATTCGTTATTTCTTTAGCTTGAATCCAATAACCTCAAAGATATTGAACTAGATTATGCATTTACCTGGTCGATAAAGATAAAAGAAGAAATTACCTTCATGAATCATAAGTGGTTTCTAAAAAATGGCTGTCATGGTTGAAAGGTAATGATAAAGTAATCATCGAGATGTTAGAAAAACAATCTACTAACTTAGTATATGCAACAACATCGCTAGTTGAAATCATACTAGAAAGTCAAGAAAAAAACATTAGTAAAGGGAAGATATCAAAAATTAAGGAATTCGAACACGAAGGGGATAATATTACTCATAACCTATTTACTACTTTATCTCAAACATTTGTAACTCCATTGGATCGGGAGGATATCGCTGGACTTGCTAGCGCAATAGATGAAGTATTGGATTATACAGATGGGATAGCAGATAGATTTTTGCTGTTTAACATTCAAAGACCTACTTCTATTATGATCGACTTTTCTCAGATTCTTCTTGGTGCAACCCAAGAAATACATTTTGTTACCAAAACATTATATAATATGAAGAATGCTTTTGAAATGCTACCTCATTGTCATAATATAAAGAAATATGAGCAACAAGCGGATAAATTGTACAGAAGAGCAATTGCTGAGTTATTTGAAACCAACACCGATGCTATTGAAGTAATAAAATTAAAAGAAATATACGAGAATTTTGAATCTTCATTAGACAAATGTCAAGATGTATCTGACATAATAGAGGATATTGTCCTAAAATATGGATAGTATTTCTCTGTGTTATTTTGGGGGAAATTTAGAATAGTGTAATGCTTGGATAGAAAGATATAGTCTCTTTAATAATTTAAATATTTAACCATGGAGGAGAGTTTGTTATATATCACCATTGGGGCTATATCTTCAGCCCTTTTGTTTGATTTCGTAAATGGCTTTCATGATTCAGCAAATGCAATTGCGACAGTTGTTGGAACTAGAACTCTCAGGCCGTTACACGCGGTGACCATGGCATCTATTACAAATTTTATAGGACCATTTATTTTTGGAACTGCTGTGGCTGTAACTGTTGGGAAAGGAATAATTCAGCCCGAATTTGCTACTACTGAAGTAATATTGGCTGGTTTAATTGGAGCTATTATATGGAATTTGATAACTTGGTATTTTGGTCTACCTTCTTCTAGTAGTCATGCATTAATTGGAGGTTTAATTGGTTCCGCATTAATTTCGGGTGGGATTCAAGCTATAGTATTCGAAGGGTTAGAAAAAACTATTATTTTCATGATTGCCTCCCCAACGTTGGGATTTTTTATGGCATTTATTCTTGCGATACTCCTAATGTATTTTCTAAAAAGGAAAAAACCCCGATCAATCAACAAGGTGTTTGGCAAATTACAAATATGCTCATCAATTTTTTTTTCGTTGACTCATGGTGCCAACGATGGACAAAAAACAATGGGAATAATAACAGCATTGTTAATAGCTGGAGGTTTTTTGCAGTCTGATGAATTTGTTGTTCCTGTTTGGGTTATATTGAGTGCGGCAATTGCGATAGGATTGGGAACTTTTTTTGGTGGATGGCGAATTGTAAAAACAATGGCATTTAGGCTTACGGATTTAAAACCCTATCAGGGATTCTGTGCAGAAACTGGAGGTGGAGTGATCCTTGCAGCTATGGCTTGGCTTGGGATACCCGTCAGTACAACACATGCGATTTCTGGAGCAATAATGGGGGTGGGAGCAACTCGCAGACTTTCTGCCGTACGATGGGGTGTAGGCAGAAGAATTATTTATGCGTGGATAATAACTATACCCGCTAGTGCTGCTATTGCTGCCTTAATTTTCGAAGTTTTTAACATTTTTAAAAATATATTGTAAACTCGTAATGTATCTGTTTTTAAGAAAAAGAATGATTTCATGTGATCAGTTCGATATATCTATTAGTAACATACATTCATTGAACTATGTTTGCAACAGATAGATCTATATCGTTATATAAAGATACAAAGACTGCTTACTTACTATTAACGACGAATATAAATTTAAACAGTACAATATATTAAGAAATAAATTATGTGATTATTTTCTTCCTGGTCAAATAATATGAATATTTAACAAATACATTCTCATCTTCTTATATTTAGCATTATATTTATTGTTAGACTGCTAAAATATGTCTGAAAAATATGATCCGTAATCAAGAAAATTCCTTACAACAACCAATGAGTAAAAAGCATCAATCCGGTCATAACGTACTCTTCAAATATTTCATAAAATGTGACAGTTGTTCGTGGAGCACCTCCTTTTACGAAGCGTCGGGTCAAATTAAAATAGATGCTGCCAGATTGTATTGTCCGGTATGTTCTAAAAGGAAAGTAAGATGGTGGAAAGATTCGTTTTGAATATTTTTAAGTAAATTTTACATAAAATGCCCTAAATCACAACTAACACCCCTTTCAAGACATAATAGTATACCCTCATGGAATTGGCAAAAAAATGATCTTTCAAAAAGGTTAATTGGACCCAGACTGTTCGTTATATCACCACCAATGCTATGTTAGCGATGCGTAACACTCCGCAAGAACAAAGTACACGATGAATCTCAAGCGAAGAAAGGAGATTGAAATTCAACGGTTACATGTAATTATGCCATGACATATTGAGTATATGGATAGATGTAGATCTAGAAATACATGATAAAATATGGAATCAGAAAAGATCAACTTGTATATTCATACACTCTTGTCTTTGTAATTATCCTGGGTTTGCGAACTACTATCACATTTAAAATTCAAGTAACAAAGACCATAAATTTCTGGTTAAAAATAACGATTAGATCTGCGAAGCAATAAAGGCATCAATAGGTGTCTCGTAACCCTCCACGTTTTTGTATTATGAAAAATAAGGTCAC
>DATEIH010000061.1:0-5468 GCA_035279165.1 Candidatus Nitrosocosmicus sp.
ATACGACTTGATTTATTATTATTTGATGAAAAAAAACAAAGATTCATTGCAACTCCCAAGGGAAATGACTTTGTAAGAAAATATGATAATATCATAGAGTATATTCCATCCTTTAAAAGAGATTATGAAATTTAACAACTATACCTAAAAAGATGGTATGAAATCCTTTTAACTGATGCAGATTGGTTAATATTATGATAGATTTCTTTCTGTGGTCACTTGGTAATTCAAAATTTCAATTTTCAAAGGTATTGATAAACATTACCACTTTCCCCGTATTGAAACTCTAGGTATTTTATTTTTTTTATTGCGCTTTGGTTTGATCAGATTCCCTAACAAGCTGTTGAACAGTTTAGTTGACTGACCGGTCAGTAATACTTATATGTTCTTAAATGCTAGATGCATACATGGAACCAATCCTTTCTCCATCTACCAATGCTTTTAAGTTTTCCTTGGTTGTGTTGATGGTTGCATCCATTGGTTCTATAATGCAGATAAGTGGTGGTAATTGGGATGTAACATCACACTTATTGCTGACCCCTGAAACTTTTTTTACGCCATCTCATGCCTTACTTTATACCGGCATAGGTATTCTGTCACTTTCTTCAATTATAGGTGGTATTCTTATGCTAAAATATAGGGAAATAAAGGAGAGTGGTTTAGCACTATCATTCAAATTACTTATTGTAGGATCAATAATATCGATAATATCTGGCCCAAGTGACTTTATTTGGCACCAAACGTTTGGAGTGGATGGATTTCTGAGTCCGACGCATCTGATGTTAATCACGGGAATGCTAGTCAATGCTTTAGCTGTAGCAATCGGACTGATTCGGTTAAATATGTTTGTCAAGAGCGGCTCCTTTTATCAACTTGGGAGGATTTTCACCATTCCTGCCCTAGTAGCCCTATGGCTAATTTTGATATCCTATGTTTACATGTTTGCTTTGCCCATTTCAGATGGCGAATTGTTTAATTTTAATCTGAATCCAACAGCAGAATCGTTAATAGCATTGGTATTTTTGCCCTTCATTAATTCAGGCATGTTTTTGTTTGTTCTAAAGAGAGCTCACACATTTGGATTTGCTAGCGTTATAGCAACTGGAGTCATCTTATTAACGGCATTTACCAATATACTACCATCTCAAGCACTTTCTGATTTACTCCCTTTTTACCTTTTAGCTATTATTCCATATGTATTAGTTGACATGTTAGTTTACGACAAATTACCAGTAGGTAATAGAACAATTAACAATAGCCTAAAATTCGCAATAGCTGGTGCTGTATCTGGTTCGCTCTTTTATATTATAGGATATCCTCTTCTTCCTCTGACGCTTTCAAATTATCTTATTCCTGTAAATTTAGAAGAGATGGGGTTTGTAACAATTGTTGATATAATTCCAAGTTTTGTTAATTCTTTACAAGTGATATTGCCCATAACCCTTTTAATTGGTGCTGTCATAGGGGTTTTGTTTGCCTGGATTTACCATAGAATAGATAGTTTTAAAGAAAAAAATTCAAAATCTGATAGAGTGATCTACGAATAATGTGCGCAAAGGTTACTGTGCGACACAAGTTGGAAATTCAAGATCGAATAACCGATGCTGCACTAATTTGCTTTGCTAAAAAAGGGTTTGATAAGACAAGAATGGATGATATAGCATTAGAATCAAAAGTGAGCAAGGGAACACTCTATATTTATTTTAAAAGTAAAGAGGATCTTTTTAATGCATTATGTGAAAAAAACTTGGTTGATCTAAGAAAAGAACTGTTTTCATTATTTGCTACTACCAACCATAAAGGCGATATTGCAGTGAATCAAAAATTACTATCCGATACAAAAGAATACTACAATAACTTTAGTCATTTCCAAAGCAGTTATATAATATTTTTGGAAATATTGTCAAAATCTACACGAAATGAAAAATTAAAATCAGTATTATACTCTCAACACACCAAGCTGACTGAGGTTATGAAAGAACATATTTCAAATTACCTCAAGGGTGATACGATAGTTACTATTTTAGAAGATTATGAGATTAATTCCATAGTTATGAGTTTGATTGCAGTTTACAACGGACTTATGATAAACAGGCTTCTTGGAGTAGAAGAGGAAGCAAACAAAACTATGTGGATGAACAGCGTAAGCCGGATTCTCGGAACTACCCTGAAGGTAGGATAGACTTGCGTTAGAAGGTCTCTCTGTTAGTAATTTGTATCTCTTTACTAAATGCTTTTCTCTAACATGACACGTTGTACTTTTAAGGTTCTGATCGCTATCCTAATCAAGTAAATCAGTAATAGCAAATGTTGAATAAAATATCATTAAAATACAAAAAATACAAATTCAAGCATTTGAAATATTATATTTATATTTTGATATGCCTTGATCATGGCAACGATTACAACCAGTTCCCTTTGAGGTGAGAACAGTACCTCAAAGGGATCTAAAATATTTCAAATCATCTATTTCAAATCATCTTACACCAAAAGACTCTAACCCGTGTCTGTTTGTCTGATTCTATACTTTTGAAAAATGTTTTTTAGAGTCAATTGTTTACATATTCAATTGCAATTGAATCATCGCAGTTTGATAAATTCAATCTCCTTATCAATTTTTCAAGGTTGTAATCATTGTCTATTTGGTTTTTGTCTTTCACCGCAATATACTGATTACCAAATTTTCTCTTCAATCCATCATAATTTGAATAAAACCATTCAAAATTGTCTCTTAATTTTTCAAATTTTCTGAAAGAATCATCATTTAAGGAAGACTCAAGACTCATCTTACATGACTAACAATATTATAGTAAATTCTATCATAAAAATGTTATGATATTTTATATTAGTAACCTCATGGTTTCTCTCCCAAATAGTTATTGCGGCAAAAATCGGTAATGCAATTTTGAAAATAAAATAACGAGTCAAATTATATTAAAATAAAATACAAATCTATGGAGAATAACCATGATTGTAATTATGGATTCAAAGCGGCAATTACACCATGGATGATGATATAAATTATTTAATTGTTAAAATCAAAGTCTGCAAAAATTTAAAAATAAAATATATGCTGCAAAGGATTTAACATGTATTTAAAAACAAAATGAAATGATCTATTTCTAGTATTATAGAAATCTGTCTGTCTGTCTTTCTGTCTCCCAGGAATCTTTAGACTTTTGTTTCAAATAATTGAAAGATAATGTAATATTTAATTGAAAAGAAGATATTGGCTGATAAGATAAACAAAGAAAAACCCTACATCCTTTTTAAGACATTCATGACTACAATCATCGAACTCTTAAATCCCGGAGAAATTTAAAGACAAAGTGGCAATCAATCCAATTGACTATACAATATTTTAGCCCCAATACCAGACATGTTTAGGGCCGGGTGCTAAACACAGGATGTTTGATATGTAAAAATAATTTACTATGGAATATTGAAATGAAAAAAATTACATTCTTATTTCATTGCAAAAAAAGCATGGTGGATAAGACTCTCAAGAAAGCCTTGCAATGGTACTAAACTCCAAATTCCCTCAAAGATTAATTTTCAGAATCCTTTATTACCTTTCACATTATTAGAAAAACATCTTTCATAATTTCTGAATTAAGTCTCTATTTCTTGGAGAAATAAATATTCATACTTTGATATTAAGAAAACTTATGGTTACTGTTGTAATGTTATTATTAGAATGGATCTTAATTTGATTTATTGAAGGGATTCCTGTCTGTAGAAAGATTAGAAGGTCTGAGTGATTCTGTTCTTTTGGTCGCTTTAACGATACTAGCTTATAATCTCATCCCCCCAACGTTAGTAAATGGTCAAGCAGATCCTACAGAGGTTGCCAGTTTCTTTGATAATCTTTATGGCATGGTATCTAGTTTTTTTGTAATTTTTATATTCTGGGTACTATATATGAAGATACTTGATCATCTCACAGTGCCTGACGATGTTGTAATATTGACGTCATTGATATTTTTTATACTTATATTGGTAACACCTGTATTTACCCTATCACAAGTACAGTACGAAAGTGCTTCAGCTGTAGTTTTTCTCTCTATACTGATGATTATTACTGACTTGATATTGATTTTCTTATGGAAATACATACACAAGAAATCACTGAGCATTGACCATGGACAAAGAGAAGTTAAAAGTATCCATAATATTTTTCTTGTAATACCAACTCTCTACACTCTGTCCATCCTGCTGACGTTTTATAGCATCAAACTAGCAATAATATTACCTGTTATAATGATACCAACATTATTACTAATGAACATTATCTTTCATAAGAATGATGATTGACAAAGTCAGTAGTATTTATGGTGCAAACCTATAAATCAGAAAAATAAATGTAAATTCATACCAAATAGAGCTGTTGTATCCCTGATGCTTTGTAAAGTTGTTTATCTAAGGCATCGGATGTAATTTGATTATTATATAAATAAGCGCATCATTCTAAATTTACTAGCTTGTTACCATAGTGGATATAATCAGAGACAACAAAAAAAGGAATTGCAAACCTTTTTGAACATCTGTGATACCTAATTATCTTATCTACGGCCTCCAAAGGCTCCGTGTTCACCTCCGCCCATCTGTGGTGAAAAGCCTCCGCCCATCTGTGGTGAAAAGCCTCCACCATGGTGTTCGTGTGTAACCCCAGAATGATGGACATATTTATCACTGTCACTAGGTTGCACATGGTTACCATTACTGTATATTGCATAGTGGGAGTGAGTACCAGTAGCGTGATTATCATAGGCGGTTCTACTATCTCCTCTGCTATCATGAATCACCTTGTTACCATTATCATCATAATGAAATTTCTGGCTATGATTGTTATCTACATAATAGTACTTGTGCCCATCATTATCATACCAATAGTGGTGCCCTTGAGCATCGGTATAATAGTTATTTCCATTTTCATCTTTGTAATAGTTATTTCCATTTTCATCTTTGTAATAGTTATTACCGTTTTCATCTTTGTAATAGGAATTTCCACTATCATCTGTATAATAATAGTTGTCACCTCCATCTGAGTTATCGTTATCTTCATTATAGTATATCGGTTGACCATAATAATCATAATCATCTACAACGGTCTCATTTACAACGGTTGGTGTAGTAGCATTTTGTCCCAAAACACTTGTTTCAGTAGCATTTTGTCCCAAAACACTTGTTTCAGTAGCATTTTGTCCCAAAACACTTGTTGTTGATCCTAATACAGGTACTGTTAAAAGAAAAATAGCAATAATGCATGTTAATCCAAATCGGTTACCTAAGATAGATCTTTTATCACTCATCATCGTCATATAATATAAATTATATATAAAGATATTGAGAATTAATTCACAGAGGACAGAAACAGTACTGATCTTCAGGGTTCGTCCGGGGTTACAAAATTCTAATATTATTACCAGGCTCCTCAATGGTAAGTCGCATATTTAGATCTTCATTTA
>DATEIH010000062.1:0-6491 GCA_035279165.1 Candidatus Nitrosocosmicus sp.
GGCGGTACTTGTCGATAATAAGGTAGAATTAAAAGAGTTTGATTTACCTAAAGTTGGTAATAATGAAGTTCTTGTTCGAATGAAGGCTTGCGGTATCTGTGGATCTGACCTTGAAAAGGTTTTTGGTAAATATGGGATGAAGTCTTCAAGAATTGGCCATGAACCTGCTGGAGAAATTGTTAAAGTAGGATCGAAAATTAAAGACTTTAAAAAAGGTGACCGTGTTTTCGTTCACCATCATGTACCATGTTATTCTTGTCATTTTTGTTATAATGATGATTTCACTATGTGTGAAAAATACCAAACAAGTAATATTGAGCCTTGCGGGCTCTCCGAATTCATACTTGTACCTCACTGGAATCTCTCTAAAGGAGGACTTATCAAACTTCCTGACAATATTAATTATTTTCAAGCCGCTTTGATTGAACCAATTGCCTGTTGTTTGCGATCTTTAGATAAATTAAACTTAAAAAAGGCGACGACTGTTGCAATATTTGGAGCGGGACCAACAGGGTTGATGCATATGATGTTAACCAGGTTATTTGGGGCTTCAAAGATATTGCTTATCGATGTTAATAATTTTCGGTTAGAATTTGCCAAGAAAATTGACCAAAATGTAAAGGTTATAAATATGTCAAATATGAGTGAAAAAGAATTCAAAAACAAATCATTAAAAATTCTTGGCGATCATGGGGCAGATGTATCCATCGTTTCTACGAGCAACATTAATGCGTTCCTACAATCCCTAAATGTAACACGTAGGGGTGGGACAATTTCTCTTTTTGGTGTACCTCCAAAAGATACTGAAGTCAATGTAGATTTGAATATGATTTATTCGAACGAATTAAAAATATTGCCCAGCTATGCTGCATCTGAAAAGGAAATACATCAGACCATCAGGCTTATGGAAGCCAAGATAATTAATGTAGAACCTTTAATTACTCATAGGTTCTTATTACAAGATTCTCATAAAGCATTAGTGCAAGCTCACCAAGCTAAAGACTCGATGAAGATCGTCATTACATCGGATTAATCTTTATGAATATTTTTATAGCATTTTAATAAACTACAACCAGTATTAGATATGGATTGGGGAATGAAAAACAGACTATCTAAAATAATAAAACCAGACGATAGTCGCTGTGTAATGCTAGCAGTGGATCATGGCTATTTTTTAGGCCCCACCGAGAGATTAGAAAATCCAAGACAAACTATTGGTCCGTTGTTAAATTATGCAGATTCACTAATGCTCACGCGTGGTGTTCTGAGAACATCTGTTATTCCTGAAAGTAACACACCGATAGTACTAAGGGTATCAGGGGGATCAAGTATAATTGGAGAGGATCTGTCAAAAGAAACCATAGTTACTTCTATAGAAGAGGCTATTAAACTAAATGTATCATGTCTTGCATTATCTATATTTGTAGGAAGTAAATATGAATTCCAAACCTTAAAGAATCTTTCAAAATTGGTTAATGAGGGTGAAAAATATGGAATTCCAGTATTAGCAGTGACAGCGGTTGGTAAAGAAATGGCGAGAGATTCGCGATATTTAGGTTTGGCATGTCGTATCGCAGCTGAACTTGGGGCTCATGTTGTAAAGACTTATCATTGCCCTGAATTTAATAAAGTGGTTGAAGGATGTCCTGTCCCTGTAATTATTGCAGGCGGTAAAAAGTTGTCAGAAAGGGAGGCCCTCCAATTAACCTTTGACGCAATAAAAGATGGAGCATCAGGGGTTGATATGGGCAGAAACATTTGGCAATCGGATAATCCAGTTGCGATGATAAAGGCAGTCAGAGCCATTGTGCACGAAAATTCTACCGTAAAGGAAGCATATGATCAGTATAGCAATATGTCCGTCATGACAGAGGAAATTAGAAAAAAAGCAAAGAACAAAACAGTATCGATATAGTTTATTAAAACCTCCGGTAGTATTCAAGGAATAGGTCCCTAAATCTAACAAAATTTATAAATTAACTTTGTTTATAAATAATGAATGGGATTAATTAAAACAATGAATTATGATATAGCAAATAGAAAAATATTGTATGTTAAAGGTTTTTTACTATTATAATTTTAGATTTGATTAATAGGAGTTGTATTAATTATGAGTGAAATTTCTGGTGCGGCGGCCTTAATGGTCGCTTTAGAAAAAGAAAAGGTAGACTACATATTTGGCCTTCCTGGTGGGGCAAACCTTCCGATATACGATGCATTAGTAGATTCTAAAATAAGACATGTTTTGGTCCGACATGAACAGTCCGCCGCACATATGGCTGATGGTTATGCTCGGATTAAAAGGAAGGCAGGAGTATGTTTTGCGACTTCAGGTCCTGGCGCCACTAATCTTGTTACCGGAATAGCTACAGCATATGCAGACTCATCTCCAATTATTGCGGTTACAGGTCAGGTTGCTTTACCTATGATTGGCAAAGATGCTTTCCAAGAAACGGATATTATAGGCGTTACTAACCCAGTTACTAAATATGCATTTCAGCCAAGAGCTGCAAATGAGATCCCTGAGATGGTTAAAAAATCATTCTACATAGCTGAGAGTGGTAGACCTGGTCCAGTATTAATAGACATACCAAAAGATGTACAGCAACAAGTAACAAAAATGGATTTTCCTGAATATATTAAAGTTAGAGGTTATAATCCTATAGTTGATGCAGATTTATCAGAGATTAACAAGGCATGTGAAATGATACTTAAGGCCGAAAAACCAATGATAATGGCCGGTGGGGGAGTTATCCTTTCTGGCGCATTTTCTGAATTACAAACATTGGCAGAGTTACTTTCAATACCAGTAGTGACTACTTTTAAGGGAAAGGGAGCATTTCCTGAGAATCACCCGTTGGCACTGGGTCCTATAGGAATGCATGGACATGCCGAAGCTAATAAAATGGTGCAAGAAGCAGATTGCATACTTGCAATAGGGGCCAGATTTTCTGACAGGACTGTTGGGAGGTTTGATGAATTTGGCAAAGACATCAACGTTATTCATTTTGATGTAGATCCGGCTGAAATTGGCAAGAATAAATCCGTAAATGCGGCGGTAATTGGAGATGTTAAATCATCATTAAGAAGTCTTATAAAATTAATACCAAAGAATTTTAAAACAAACGAAGAAATTTCCAAATTATGGTTAGGGAGAAAAAAGGAACTAGTTAATTATTATGAGGACAGTATCAAGGATTATGCTCGAGATATTACGGCTAAGAAAGCATTGAAGAAGTTACGTGAGATCTTGCCTGCGGATGGAATCGTGACTACGGAAGTTGGACAATGCCAAATGTGGGCATCCTTGCACTTTGACGTCATCTCTCCGGGGACATTTTTCAGCTCCACTGGATTGGGCACAATGGGATTTGGTTTTCCGGCTTCTATAGGAGCGAAGGCTGCAAGAGATAATGTACCCGTAGTAGATATTGCTGGGGATGGATCATTTAACATGACTGAAAATTCGCTTGCAGTTTCAGTTTTAGAGGAATTGCCAGTTATTGTATTTTTACTTAATAATCAAATGTTAGGCATGGTTGCACAGTGGCAGAGAACTTTTTACAACAGGAGATATAGTGGAGTACATCAAAAGAATTGTCCTGACTATTGCAAATTGGC
This sequence comes from Candidatus Nitrosocosmicus sp., assembly GCA_035279165.1. GTDB lineage: Archaea > Thermoproteota > Nitrososphaeria > Nitrososphaerales > Nitrososphaeraceae > Nitrosocosmicus. The sequence continues at coordinate 3,622 of DATEIH010000062.1, forward strand.
AGAATCATATGGTGCTCAAGCTTATAGTGTAGGGTCGATGGTTGAATTAGACAAGGCACTAAAAGTTGCCGTCAAATCAGACGTTGCTACTGTCATCGACATTCCAATAGATCCGGATGAGGATGTATATCCGTTTGTAGCTCCAGGAACTGGGCTTAAAGATATGATTATTGGAGCATGATAAAGTATGCAAAAAAATAGGAATTCAATTTTTGATGATGATAATGAAAACAAGATGTATATTCTATCGGTCATCGTCGAAAATAAACCAGGAGTTCTTTTTAGAATTACCAATCTATTTAGGTCCAGGAACTTTAATATCGAAAGTATAACTGTAGGTATTACCGAAAAACCTGACTTATCAAGGATGACAATTACGACGGTATCTGATGTAAAGACATTAGAACAATTGGTCAAACAATTACAAAAGTTGATCGATGTTATTCAAATCAATGTACTAAACAAGGAGAACGCAGTATACAGAGAATTGGCGCTGATCAAGATGAACGCCAAGGATCCTACCACCAGGATAGAAATTGCAAATTTTGCATCAATATATAGAGGTAACATAATGGACATTAGTAACGAAACTATTACCGTGGAAATAATTGGGACTCCAGACAAGATTGATGCATTCAAAAATCTTGTTTCAAGTTATGGGATAATCCAAGTAGCCAGAACAGGCGTTTCTGCATTGCCTAGGGGAGCTGTAAACGATGACCTCTGATGCCAAAAAGAAGATCAGGATTTTTGATACTACTTTGAGAGATGGTGAACAGACTCCAGGAGTAACTGTTTCTCCAGATCAGAAAGTAGAAATAGCAATGAAGTTAGACGAATTAGGAGTAGATACAATTGAAGCGGGGTTTCCGGTAGTCTCACCAGGTGAGGTGGAAGCTATAAAAAGAATAATCAAACAAGGGTTGAAGGCCGAAATATGTGGTTTAGCTCGTACAACGCAAAATGATATTGATGTTGCGCTCAAAAGTGATTTGAAATATATTCACACTTTCATCGCAACGTCAGATATACATTTACAATACAAATTAAAGATGACAAGAGAACAGGTCTTGGAAAAAGCCATTTTTGCAGTAGAGTATGCCAAAAAACATGGATTGGTTGTCGAATTCTCCGCTGAAGATGCTACTAGATCCGATCTACAATTTTTGACTAAAATCTTCAAATCAGTTGCACAAGCCGGAGCAGATAGGATTGATATTCCTGATACCGTAGGATATTCAACGCCACAATATATGTCGAAATTGGTATCAGAAGTTGCAGAGGTAACCGGCTTGCCTGTAAGTGTGCATTGTCATAATGATTTTGGCCTGGCCGTTGCAAATTCGATAGCTGGGTTTCAGGCAGGTGCAACTTGTGCACACGTTACAATAAACGGATTAGGCGAAAGAGCAGGGAATGCGGCATTAGAAGAATTAGTAATGGCGTGTCAGTGTCTTTATAAAATACCTCATAACATTTTAACCGAGCAACTGTATGATGTTTCAAAATTTGTATCAAGCGCTATGGGAATAATAGTGCAGCCTAATAAGGCCATTATAGGAGAGAATGCCTTCGGACATGAATCAGGTATACATACGCATGGGATTATAAATAATCCTTTGACTTATGAACCAATTAGCCCGGAATTAGTCGGAAGAAAGAGATGGATGCAAGCCGGCAAGCATGCTGGTGCTCATGGAATCAAAGCAATACTTACCGAATTTGGAATTACAGCATCGGATTTGCAGCTCAAAGAAATTGTAGAAAAACAGAAATTGATAGCAGACGGTGGGAAATCCATAACTACTTCTGATTTGTTATCCATAGCATCAGAGGTATTAAAGAACAGGGAATTCGATGAAAATTTCAAACTTGATGACTTTCATATAGTCACTGGACTGCATATTATTCCAACCGCAGTGGTCAAGCTTAATATTCACGGCAAAGATTTTATCGCCTCAGAAACTGGTGTAGGACCAGTCGATTCAGCATTGAAGGCCATACAAACTATTGCCCATGGTATTGCAAATATCAAAATAAGAGAATACAAGCTTGATTCAATTACTGGAGGCTCAGATGCACTGGCTGAGGTATCAGTAAAAGTAGAAGATAAAGAGGGTAACATTATTTCTGCTAGAAAATCTGGAGAAGATATTGTCGTAGCATCAGTTCAGGCAATGATTGATGCTATAAATAAAACAATGTTAAAAAAAATGATTCAGGCTGGGGAGCCTACAAAGTAATTATTTCTTTGATAATGAGAGAAAGATGAATGACGACATATGATATATCTCTTCTTGAGGGCGACGGTATTGGTCCTGAGTTGTCAGAATGTGTATATAGCATTTTAATGTATATCCATGACAAATCATCTAAGCTAAAGTTCAATATCACAAGAGTAGAAGCAGGTGATAATGCTAAATCAAAGTATAACAACCCCCTTCCTGACGAAACCTTTGATAAAATTAAAAACTCTCAAGCGTGCCTGAAATCTCCTGTTGGGGAGTCGGCCGCTGATGTTGTGCTAGTATTGAGAAGATATTTTGACCTATATGCTAATGTAAGACCATCCAAAAACTATCCAAATATTCCATCTATTTCGAGCAATGTCGATCTCATTACTGTCAGGGAGAATACGGAGGACTTGTACCTAGGTTGGGAATTTTATTCGGATGACGATACTGTCATATCCTTAAGAAAGATTAGCAAGGAGGCATCCAAACGTATCGCAGAGCATGCATTTAGGATCGCAAATTCAAGAGGGGGAAAGAAGGTAACGATTGTACACAAATCAAATGTGCTAAGACTAAGCGACAGACTTTTTATAGATACCTCAAAGGAAGTAGCTAGAGCATATCCCAACATTGAAT
>DATEIH010000063.1:0-7451 GCA_035279165.1 Candidatus Nitrosocosmicus sp.
GGTAAGCAGGATATCGTGAAATCAACCATCGATTCGATGATACCGTCTAAAATTATAGCTCATAAAATAAAACTAGATCGGGGTAGAGTAACAGGAATTGGCGTTGTCAATAAAAAACCAATAATAATTATGCCCGGACCAATTCAAGGCAGCTTGAATGCTTTTTTTGTATTTGCAAAGCCATTAATCTCCTTATTTTCGGGACAAACTGCTATTAGTGTTTTTACCATTTCTGCTATAATGGTTGAAGATTGGACTTGTCGTAAGAAATTTCATGATTTTAGAAAAATAGTATACGTCCATCTTGCAAAAATAAGAGACAAGTTCTATGCAAGACCAATAATGGGTGAAACTCAAAGTATTTCATTGATAATCAACACTAATGGTTATGTCACTGTTCCTGAGACTGTAACAAATCTCTTCAAGGGAGATGTAGTACAAGTAAATATTATGCCCGGCTACTCATATGTTAACGATATCCAGTTTACATGATAAATTATCTCTCTCTGTGTGTATATGTTATTTACTGTACCGTGCTGTGCTCTTTATGATGTCCATGTCCTTCTATCATTCCAAAAATATGCATTACTCCTGGAAATAATGCATTTATAGATTGGGATACTGCATTGGTGCTGCCTGGCATGTTTACAATTAATGTATTTCCTCTAATTCCTGAAATCCCACGTGATAGCATGGATAAGGGTGTCCTGCTTTGTCCATAGTCACGAAGATTCTCTGATAAACCTGACACTTCCTTTTCTATGATTTTTTTTGTGGCTTCAGGGGTGACATCACGAGGTCCTACTCCTGTACCTCCAGTAGTAATAATAATATTTACTTTGAGTTTGTCAGAATAATGTATCAATTCTTGCTCTATTAAATTAATTTCATCAGGAATTATCTTGTAGTCAACAACATTAAATTCGTTTGCAGTAAGGGCACTAATTATTAATTTACCAGATTCGTCTTGATCTTTCTTTCTAGAATCACTAATTGTAATAACCACCGCTTGGAGTTTCTTGTCATAGTTTTCCTTAAAGTCTCCAATCCCTCCATGCTTTTCTAATACTTTAATGTTATCAATTGATAGTGATGTATCCAGAGGCTTTAGTATGTCATAAACAGATAATGCTGCGATAGTTGCTCCCGTTAACGCCTCCATCTCGACTCCTGTTTTCCAAATACTTTTTACTTTGACAAGAATCCTGATATGGCTAGGTTCTATGCTAACATCCACCTTTACATCATCAATAGGAATTGGATGACAGTATGGAATTAGATCTGAAGTTTTTTTTGCTCCCAGAGTACCTGACACTTTTGCTATTTCAAAAATATTACCCTTTGGAGAATTTCCATTCTTTATTATGCTCATAATTTTGTTATCAAATGATAAGAGTGCTTGAGCAACAGCGATTCTAAGGGACTCTGGTTTGTCGCCGACATCAATCATACCGCCCATTATTTACAGTTAGAATGATTATCTATAAATGATTAAGATTTCACCACATCACGAGCGTCGAGGTTTTATACTTATAAAGTAATTGTGTGAGTCAAATTAACTGATAACCTGTTACGAGTGAATGTCAAACAACTAAAAAACCTTAAATCTATCATGTTTTTTGATTATATAGTGGTCCTAAGGATAAGGGGCAATAACTATATTGTGTTTTTCCTTTTTGGTCTTGCTGCAGGAATTGCGGGTTTATGTTTATCAATTTTCTTGAAATTAACTATTAATGGATTATTTATACCTGAAATTGCTTCTCAGGGCTTAATCTCAATTACATCTGGAGAGATAGAATCACAAGCAGTGTTAACACTTGGTCCTTTAGCTAAATATTCTACATTTATAGGTGCGACAGTTGCTAACATCCTACTTTGGGGTATAATCGGTATTATTTTAGGTAAATTGTTTTTAAAAATGAAATCACCGCATTATGTAATTAAATCTATACTGTCTACCTTCATTTCTTACTTGATTTTAATTGTACTCACAATTATTTTTTTGGTGCTTAGTACCACTCCGGGACAATCCGTATCTATTCCTGTCAATTCATTTTTGTTGTTTTTACTACCAAGTGCTGCTTATGGATTAATCTTTGCATTCTTGTTTGGTAATAAGAATAAGAATAAGAAGATTGATGTGGTTGAAATTCCTACTAATAATATTAGTGGCGGTGATGTTACAAATAAAAGTAAAAGTAACAAAACTTCAGATATCGACTATAACAAAAGAGATATGATACGTGCTTTAATAATTTCAGCTATTGCCATTCCATTAGTATATTTTGGATTTAACCGTTTAATATCTGGCTCAGGACAACAACAGAAACTACAGCCTCAAGCCCTTGACAAGTCTATTCAACAAGTTTTGCAATCAAAATCCAAACCCCCTGGTTTTGAAAACCCTCTTCTTACTCCCCTAGTAGACGCTGAAGTAACTCCAACCTATATTTTTTATAGAATAGACATAAACACGGTAGTACCAACTATCAATGCTAAGGATTGGAATCTCACTATTAAAGGACTAGTGGATAATCCTGTTGTAATTAATTATGCAGATTTAAGAGGTATGAATTCAATTGAAGAATTTGCAACCTTGACATGTATCAGCAATAAAATAGGTGGGAATCTTGTGAGCACCGCCTTATGGAAGGGAGTGAGACTTAGAGATATTCTTTCTAAAGCTGGAGTTAAATCTAGCGTTAAATATATTGTGTTTAGATGTTCGGATGGATACGATGTAGGAATACCATTGGAGAATGGTATGATGGATGGTACCATTTTGGCCTATGACATGAACAAATCGCCTTTGCCCAGTGAACATGGATATCCTGTAAGGGCAATAGTGCCTGGATTCTACGGGATGATGAATCCAAAATGGATTACAGAAATAGAATTGGTAGATAAAACGTACGAAGGCTTTTGGCAAAGAAAAGGATGGACAAATAATGGTATCAAAAATATTTATTCATCTATAGTTATTCCTGGCAATCAACCTATAGATGATCGATTCCCGAATTTGGTGCCTAATAGCAGCTTCCTGAATAGTAAAAATATCCCTATTGCTGGAATTGCATTTGCAGGTGATAGAGGTATATCCAAAGTTGAGGTAAGTGTAGACGGGGGAACCACGTGGAAAACTGCTATGGTCAAAGATCCTTTATCACAATATACATGGGTTTTATGGACAAGTGGATTTACAGATGCAGATAAAGGGGACTATAAAATTATCGTGAGAGCAACAGACAAGACCGGTCAGGTTCAGACTTCTGAATTAGAAGAGCCATTCCCAAGCGGTGCTGGAGGTTATAATCAAGTAAATATTTCAGTATAATTTAGCAATTTTTGGTGTCATAGACAACTTTTGTTTTTAAACAAAATAAGTATTGTTTGTTTTTAACTGAAACTGTAAACCAAATCAAAAATAGAAAAATAGATCCGATTTTCGATATCCTTAAATAATTGGTGTATTCTTTTTTTATTTAGAATCCCTGTTTATATTTTGTAACCTATTATCTACATATATACCCGTTTTTTTGGTTGGGGTGTTCATCCACCAATAGTGTGCATAACATTCAAAGTTGGTCTTAATGAATGTGTTTTAATAATTTTAATAATTCCTTCAGGTTTTTGCTGCACTGATTCATTGATATACTTAATTATATCTGTATCTGATTTTCCACCTTCAAGTAAACTCTTTAGATCATTACTTGACTTATCAAATAAACAACTATAAAGTTTACCATCTGCAGTAATCCGAATTCTATCACAGTTCTGACAAAAAGGTTCTGTAATGGAGGGAATAAATCCTATAACTCCTCTTCCATCCTCAAAAGTGTATAATCTAGCGGGGTCAGATTTATCATTATAAAGCGGAGATAGCTGTTCAAATTCGTTGTTTATTATCTCTATCATTTTTTTCTTACTTACTACCAATTCGTCAGACCAAATGCCTGTTCCATCCAATGGCATAAATTCTATAAATTTAACAACGCATCCGGTGTCTCTAGAAAATTTTACAAACTGTGATATTTCATCATCATTCCATCCCTTAATAATTACAGTATTAATTTTTACTGGTAAATTTTCGTCTATTGCGGTCTCTATTGCATTCCTTACTTTATAAAAGCCATCGATTCCACTCATGGCTTTAAATCTATCAGGTTTGAATGTGTCCAAACTAATGTTTAAACTTTCTAGTCCAGATTCTTTGAGAATCCTTATTTTATCTTTTACTAGTATTCCATTTGTAGTCATACTTATCGATCTTAATCCTTTAATAGAGGACAAAGATTTGACTAGATTTTCTACGTTACCACGAACAGTAGGTTCACCTCCTGTAATTTTTATCTTTTCAATTCCTAAAGATACAAATATCTTGGCAAGGCGAGTTATTTGTTCATAACTCAGAAGTGTGTCTTGCTCTAACCAATTGGTATTGTTTGAGGGCATGCAGTAAACACATTGCATATTACATCTATCAGTTATTGAAATTCTTAGTTTCTTTGCTATTCTTCCAAAACCGTCTACAAGGTTATTGTTCAATTACATCTCCTCTAAAGCGATCTAATATCTTAAAACCCAATTGCTGTATATAGACATTTACGGAATATCGTACATTACTCTAAGAAAATTTCAGAATCCAATGTTGCTATAACAGCTTGTTTATTAGATTGAATGAATTAGACAAGGGTGATAAAGATATCTGAGGATAAACCATTCATAAAATTATTACATGAACTCAGAATAAGAGTAACCAGAATATGTATTATAATGATCATATTGGTTTTTGTATGTATGACTCTTGGTGTCACTGTCATCAACTTTAATGGATATGGTTTGTTTATCCTTTATCCTGATACTTATAACAGTTTATCTATTCAAGCAATTTCCCAGCTAAAGAACGACTTATTGCCTAATAACGTTAGTTTGATACAAACTACTCCAGGGCAGGCCTTTACGGCCCAAGTATATGTGGCCATCATAATCGGATTTGTAGGATCATTGCCAGTCATACTTGGGGAACTGTTTGCCTTCTTAAATCCAGCACTTCATTATTCTGAAAAAAAAGTCATTAAGAAAATTGTTTTACCTACTATATCATTATTTGTAATGGGTTGTCTATTTTCTTATTATGTTGCAATTCCATATACCCTTGATTTCTTATATGAATATGGACAGGCTATAGGTGTATTAACTTATTTTGAAATTACTCCTTTTATTTTTTTTGTCGTAAATATGCTGTTAATATTTGGATTTGCGTTTCAACTTCCAATAGTAATGTGGGCTCTTACCAAAATACGAATCGTTAATACAAATTTCTGGAAGGATAATTTAAGATATGTGGCTATTTTTTTAGTCATTCTGGGTGCAATAATAACTCCTGATGGGAGTGGAATAACCATGTGGTTTGTTGTAGGACCATTGATGCTTTTGTACGTCATAGGGATAATAACAATTCAGATAGACCTGCGAATTACAAAATATAATTGGAATTAACTTAGACACTAGAAAATAGTGTAATAAAAATCAAGTCGAGAACTAAAGTTAAAAATAACTTGTGTATTAGATAAATAAGACCTATGATGAAAGTGGTTTCTGTAAACGTAGGATTACCCAAACAAGTTTCATATGGTAAGCGACAAGTTGTCACGAGCATATTCAAAGAGCCTATAGAGGGGAGGGTAAAAGTAACCACGCTCAATTTGGATGGGGATGCACAAGCAGATCTATCGGTGCACGGTGGATTAGACAAGGCGATTTATTCATATTCTGAGGAACATTACAAATATTGGAAAGAAGTATATCCTACAATTGTTATGCCTTTCGGAATGTTTGGTGAAAACCTGACTACTCAGGGATTAAATGAAGACACAGTAAACATAGGTGATCAATACCAAATTGGTTCATCACGGTTAGTTGTAACACAACCTCGAATGCCTTGTTACAAGCTAGGGATCAAATTTGGTCGCATGGATATACTAGAGAAATTCATCAATAGTCAACGTCCGGGAATCTATTATAAGGTATTGCAAGAAGGTGATTTAGGTACTGGAGACAACATAACATTGTTACACAAGGATAAAAATAATGTTACTATAAATGATATTGTTAGTTTATATATAAATGATCGTCATGATAAAGAAAATATATCCAAAATGAAAAAAGCAACAAAATTAAAGTCTTTGCCCGAATCTTGGAAAACTTACTTTGGTCAAAAAATATCCCGGTTGCAGAACAGCTAGATACCACTAACTGACTAGACCGTTGCGCTTTTAGCAAATTAGCAATTGATGCTATATTGATTATGTCTTTGTATTATGATTTATCTAATCAATCAATCAATTCATCTATTTGTATCAAAGTACAAACCCTTTGATAAGGTTATTAATTTAATAATTTTTGAATTCTAACAATTATCATATATTTAGTTATTGATCATCAAAGTTATCTTGATTAGGGGATTGATCTTGTACTGGCAAACTAAATCCAAAGGTTACACCCTTTCCATCTTGATTGTTTTTAGCCCAGATCCTTCCACCATGGGCTTCGATTATCTTTTTAGAAACATACAAGCCAAGTCCTGTACCTCTGCTTGATTTTTTTACAAATCTAGTAAATAACAGAGCAAGATCGTCTGGATGAATTCCCTGTCCCGGGTCACTTATGGTCATCTCTATTTCCCTTCCATTGTTTATTTTTTTTATATTTATTTTTATTTCATCCTCGTCTTTTGTAAATTCAACGGCGTTATCTATCAAGTTCATGATAACTTGTGTCAATCGAGATTCGTCAGCATTTAATATTTGATTGTCATTAGAAGCATATGACTCTTCAGGTACAATATTATACTTACGATCGCCTTTTTTCTTATCTTGGTAATTAGTCATTATCTCTGTTATCAATTCCTTAAGGTCAATTGGACCTTTATTTAGTAGCAATAGATCATTCTCTAACTGCGATATTTCAAAGACTATATCGACCAATCCCTTGAGTCGTTTTACATTTCTACTTATTGCTTCCATAGGGTGTTTATATAACTCAATGTTACCAATCAATTTCATTAAAATATCTGAGAAGCCTAGCAAAGATTGTACAGGATTTCTTAATTCATGAGCAGCTATACTTATAAATTCCTTCTGCATATCATCGTGAATCTGGACATTTCTATTTGCTATTTCTAGTTTTTTGTTTGCGTCTTCTAATTCCTTGGTTCTTTTTTTAACTGATTTATCCAAGGCGCTGTTAACTTTACTTAGGAACAAGACGAATAACAATACTATCGCGATTATAGCTATTATCAAAGTCAACATTTGCAGCCTTTCCTTATCAATTATATCATTAATCTTTGAATAAATAAAGGAGGTTGGCGTTATCACATATACAGAATACTTGGGAGAACCATCAATCATAACTGGGTATCCCGACGTTAGTCTTTCATTGTTTTG
>DATEIH010000064.1:0-2856 GCA_035279165.1 Candidatus Nitrosocosmicus sp.
TTTAAATTTTGAATTAAATGGCTAATGTGAATATTCAAATAAAAGAAATCAATAGTATACACACAAAATATCAAGATTTTTAGTTATTTAGATAAGCTATAGAAATAAACTTGTAAGATGTTTATTCGAACCTAAGCTCTGATATAGATGATATAATAGAAAAGTCTATAATTATTTATCCAAGAAATCCAGTGTAATCTAGAACAACTTCCATATAGTATATTATTTCTTATAGATGAAATTTAAATACCATGCTTCTTGAGAAAGGATAATGAAAACTATTTATAAAATGATTTCAACAATTTTTTTGCTGGCAGTTTCTGTTTCTATGATTGCGGTATTTAATTTGAACCAGGTCCTTGCTCAAAATCCTTCTAATCCCGACCCTACTATCCTGAAGGGAGCCATATCAGGCCATTCAAATAACGGTAACACAACTGAACCAGCATGGATAATTAGCGGAGTGTATAAATTTACTGATGTTAATGCATCCTCTCCTACATTAAACGCTACTTTTTATATGATCAAGCTTGACGGTACAGCAGAACATACCCATTCAATTTACGATTTAAAGTTATCTGGAGATCCAGTTATTGACAGTAATTCCAACTCTACGACATATAATGGAACCACTACAGTGACACTAAAAGATGGACCAGTTTCTAATATACCAACACAAATAACTCTATTAGATGATAGTGCTATAGTCATTACTATTGATAGTAATTTAACCAATAAGCACTTTGGAAGTACACCGATCTATGGAACTCAACATCTCATCTGTGTAGAAGTCCCAGATCTGGGCAAATAATCCTATAAGGTTTTATTACTTTTTAAGTAGTAACAGATAAACGATCTCAGTTCAACATTCCTTTCTTTTTTTCAACCTATGAAAATATTATGTTCTGAAGGTGTAAGTTATCGAGCAACCTTAGCCTATTGAGTGGGAATTGGGATAACTCAGTTATGCATAGTTTACAAGAATATGAATATGACTACGTACTGATTCTAAATATACCATCAAAAATCCTAGTAAAGAATCAGAACCAGTTAACATATAATAAGAATAAACGATCACTTGACTACAGTATACCAGTAACGCCTTTAGGCATCATTTCAAGTGTGAAAATATCTCAACAGATGAATTTAACTAGATATAGCGGTCGATGCGGCATTTGTCAAGTTTTATCAAATTGAACTACCTTTTAATCTTAAAAATAAATGTATTAATAACATTACATTATTAGATGGTAGTTAACCGTTATTTGATTATCAAATCTACCATTTTTGATACAGTTATGTCTTTACCATATTTAGCACTAATTGTTATCGTGTAGTTTCCTGGAATGGCATCTTTCGTTGGATTTATTTCAAGTGTTGTCTTTGACTGTGGTGATGGTCCAACATCACTTGTTGATTTTTCAAGTGATATAGAATCTTGACTAAAACTACTGGTAATATTGGCTAACTTGCCATTTTTGGCCATAGAAGAGGTCACACCCATAGTTACGTTCATAGGTTTGTCCATATTTTTGATAGTATTGTTCCCAGCTAATGTGGAGTTGACATTCTTATTGGCGGTAGTAGAGTCTATCATATTTTTATGAATATAGATAGCAACAGAGTCACTTTCGTTGTTATTCCTGTCCAAGACTAATTTGTCTTTGGATACTGAGAGTGTAATTGGAATTAGATCTAGTTTTTCTTTAGGAATGACACCTAGTTTGTTTTCAGTCCATTCTGCAAACCATATTGATCCATTATTATCAAACGTAAACCTAAGCGGATTTGAAGAATTAACCCATAACGGGTTTTGAGATGGAATATAATATTCAACTAGAGTTTTATTCTTAGGATCATAGGATGCTATCGCATTTCCATAGTGTTCATTAAACCATACTTTTCCGTCTCTGTAGGCATTAACATAGGGCAATGTGGTCAAATTTCCAGAAGCAGAGGGGTTGGAGGTTGCATATATCTTTATTTCACCTGTATTGGGATTTAACGAGAAGAATAGATTTGCAATATGACTATTGGCCCAAAGAAGTCCATTTTCATCTTCTGCAATACTGAACGGAACATTATGAGTATAGGTCACATCATGAATGGTTAGAGATTCAGCATCTACATCATATTTAATAATCTGTCCACCTACAGGAAAGTTTGCAGTTGAAAACCATAGTGTTTCATTTGCATTTATAGGCTTTGTGGTATTGACATTGTTGAATCCAAAGCCATTGGATATAGGTCCCATCGTTTGAAATTTGATCTGTTTAGACATATCCAATTCTGAAATGCCCTCAGTTGTATTGTTAATAACCTTTGATAGTTCTAGAAATCCAAGTCTATTTCCAAAAATTTGGGTAAACCATATGTTATTGTCAGAATCAAATGCTATTGATAAGGGGTATCCTCCTTCTTGAAGTAGTCTATAGTTTTCAAACTTTCCTTCTTTAACAAAATATTTCCAAATGGAATTACTGAGTTCATCTGTAAACCACAGGTCACCATTCTTATCAAACTTCATTTCCCAAACCATAGAGCCAATAATTCTTGTTTGCTCTGGCCAGTTTGGTATCTTTATGATTTTGTCAAATTCTAAGGTCTTTGTATTAAATACTAATAAACTTCCTAATTTTCCAGAAGCTATCCATATATTATTATCCTTATCTACGGCTATCCCGACAGGCTGACTACACTTTACAGGAATAGCAAATTCGTTTACATATAAGTTTGAATTTATCACATCATCTCCACAAAATCTCTTCTTGTCTTCCTCTGACATCGTTGTATTGGATGGATTGTGGTTCATTTCTGACATATGTTCCGAATGAGGGTTATTGGTTGTTGCTGCTG
>DATEIH010000065.1:0-4497 GCA_035279165.1 Candidatus Nitrosocosmicus sp.
TTTACAGTCATAGTACCATTGCCCATGTCGGTAGTATTATCCATCGTCATGGTCATATTATCCATTGGCATTGACATATTGCCCATATCCATGGTCATATTGTCTTGTGCGAGAGCCGGTGTTACCATTGCTCCAAACAAAGATGCTGCAGCTACTATACTTAGTACTACGAATACATTGAACTTATTCATGCATCATTAAGTAGATTTTTCGGCTATATAATACCTTCGCTTAGTATAATTAAATTTTCCTCTAAAAATATTAGACTAATAAAATTCTTTCGAAAAAACATGTGCACTTACGCTACTAATTTTATTTTTTGTGTAATTTCGTCAGGTTGGTTTTGTTCTCGTTTATGAATGGAATTATTTTTTTCGTAATAATATGATGAACATTTGTAATCTCAGGATCGAAAGACAATAGTAAGACATATGATAAAGTACTATTTTCATCAGTAATCGGAATTGTTGCTCTAATAAGGCGTTCGTATTTCGAACTAGCATATTGTATTTTACCTAACATGTATTCCCATCTTAGTCGTGTATACTGTCTGGTAGCAGCAGTAATTGCATATTGAGCTCTCTCCTCAGGAGTTAACAGAGGGACTAGGCCTATCCTTTCGGCTATGGATTCCAATTTTCCATCTTCATCTGCAATACCTGCAAAGCGTATACTGGGATCCAAATCAACTACATGTTTACAAAACAAGTAAAATTCATCTTCATTCCTTGAAATCATATTCTCTATAGTTATATTTTAAGGCCGATATATATCATCTAGTACGGAAATGCTATTTTATGATTATCATCGATTCGCAAGCCTTCTTAGGCAATACATTTGCGCATGCCTCTAAAAATTCTTTAAGGTCATCCTCTGTAAGAGGATGAGACAAATTATCTGTGGTTTTTTTGGAATCTTCTAATATTCGTTGATTTTCACTAATTGGTTCAAGAATTAAGGATTTTGTTAAATAGTGTTCGTCCCTTAACAAGGTAATAACAATAGAATCTCCAATATTCTTTGTCTTTAAGTAATTCTTTATGTCCTTTTGGTTCTTCACATCAATATCATCCATCTTTATTATTATATCTCCTCCTGACTCTAATACGGTCCCATTAACTTCGGTAACTACATAGCTCCCTCTCAAATTCGCTTTAGAAGCGGAACTATTACCAATTATACTAGTAATTAAGAAGCCATTGTCACGTGAGATATTCATCAGCTTGGCAATCTCAGGGGTTATATCCAAACCTATCACACCCAATGATGGATGGTCCAAATTCGTTTCCAAGGCGGGTCTGGAAGTTAATGGGATCGTTACTACCTGTTTAACCAGATCCGGACCTCTTAATACTGTGAGAGTAACGTTATCACCTATTTTCTTGTAATTCTCCAAATATGATAAAATGTCATCCACTTTTCTAACAGTCTTGTTATCTATCTCGGTAACTATGTCACCACCAAGTTCGACAGGCAATCCGTTAACCAGGGTGCTCTTATTGCCACCTAATATCCCAGCTAGTTTAGCAGGACTATTATCTGTAACGTTGATTACTAAAAAGCCCACAGCTTCAGGCAGTTTCAATAATTTTGCTATCTCTGGAGTTATGTCAAACCCATTTATCCCGATGTATGGGTGATCATATTCACCGTTTTTAATTAAGTGGGGTACAATCTTTGTCAGAAAGTTAGAAGGAATGGCAAATCCGATCCCTGAATAAACACCAGTGTTGGAGAAAATAGCAGTATTAATTCCTATTACATTAGCATTCATATCAATTAATGGACCTCCTGAGTTACCGGGATTTATGGCAGCATCTGTTTGAATGATGTCAGGTATTGAAAATGAGGGGGTAGGCCTCATAATCTGAGTCTTATCAAACGGATTTTGTGGGGATCCACCATTATCGCCTGATGGCATTAGTCTTCCTAAACCACTGATAATGCCCTCAGAGAGGGATCCTGATAATCCAAAAGGGTTCCCAACAGCCACTACTTTTTGTCCGATTCGAATCGTAGAAGAATTACCTAATTCTAATGGTACCAATTTTGAACTAACATTATTATCTACTTCGGAAAGTTTTACAACAGCGAGGTCAGAATAAGGATCAGTCCCTATAACATCACCTTCATATGATACTCCATCAAGAAATGTAATGTAGACTTTATTATTCTTTGAACCATCTATAACATGAAAGTTGGTAACAATATGTCCTAATTTATCATATACAAATCCAGATCCCAGTCTTGAGGGGTTAGGCTCAGTTGCTTGGGTGCTGCCGGGTTCAGTTATTTGAACCACCGATTTTTCGACTTTATCAAATAAGTCAGGTAGCGAATTGCCATAATCACTGGCGGTATAATTGTCACTATCCTCTGGGTTCATTTGATCGGCCTCTGATTTCAAGTTAGATTCAGAGCCGCTAACCAATTGGATAGAATGAAAACTGTTAATAGAAAACAGACAAGTGACAACGAAAAATGATGCTAGAAATATCACAATCACTTTGATATTTTCATTCATTTTAACTTGGAAACTTTGCGACGACTTGGACATCATGTAAACTGTCAATAAATGTAAGACTTCTTGAGTCAATTTAAATTTTACAATTTTAATAACCGTGGTAAATTTATTGGTTAAGAAATTTGTAATAATGTTCAATAGCCATAGATTGACGTTCTGATTGAACCGATCCTGGTCTCATAAGTCGCAATTTCTTAACCGCTTCTTGTGGAGTCATCCCATCTTTTTTTATTAGATAAGCCGCCAAAATGGTCCCTGTCCTTCCCTTTCCTGCAGCACAGTGAACTAAAACTGGCCTATTTCTTTCAATCTTTTTTTCAATATAATCTACCACCCTATGAATTTCATCGATTGTTGGAGCATCATAATCATCAGTTTTCAAAAAATGGTTTTCTAGTTCATAATTCTGAGAATTCACTTTTTGAATCCAAATTTCTGGTAATGGAATCTCTCTGACAGTAACTAAAGTTTTTATACCATTAGACGCAAGCCATGTGAGTTGATCGTAAGATGATGGCAGCCCGCTGCCCGCCAATTTTTGAGGTATGACCCAACTAAAATTAGTGGGACGTTCAACAAATCTACCATGAACTCGACGGTAAATCTCTCCTATTCTGGTCATACTAGAATCTATGTTATGAACGAAATATTAATTAAGTAGTTTTTTGAATTAGTTTAGGCTATCGCTTGATCTAATTCATCCAAAAATTTGTCAAAATTCTCCATAGGTATTACGGCCCCACATGCTCTGTCGTGTCCACCTCCGCTACCCTTCAATTCCGCAGATAAATTGTTTACTAACTTTCCCAGATGAGTATCACAATCCTTAGATCCCCGGATTGAAAGTATATATGAATTAATATTTGATTTTAATTTAAATGCTATTCCAACTTTCTTACCACTAATACCCAAAACGAAATTTACTATCATGCTTGAAGATAACTCTAAATTATGTTCAAAATATGAGATATTATTCAAATGCTTAGATTGTTGTTCCACTATAATAATCGCTTTATTAATCTTATCGCAAAATTCTCTGACTAATTTGAATCCGTTTTTAATCTCATGGGGCATTTTCCCTTTCGATATTGACCAAGAGATAAACTTTAGAAATTCAATATTTTTTTGCGAAGAAGATATGACATATGACAAGAAACATGATTCTAACATTAAGAAAGTTCTGTCATATTTACTAACCAATAAACTTGCTTTCGGATTTGACTCCATATAATCTGTCAATGCTGCTGCAGCAGCGTAGAAGGCAAACTGAGTAATCAATTTTTTCTTAAGTAAATGATAAATTTGAACAGAAGTACAATCATTGATATCATGAACTAATTTCACCCCAATCGATTCCAACTCTCTCCTTATTTCCATCTCAAGATAATGATGATCTATGTAGATAACTTGGATATTTCTAAGAAGTAGTATCTTCAACTTTTCTATAAATAAATCTTGATTTTTTTTATTAAGGCCCACATCGCAAATGAAAACCCTTGAGAACTTTTTATTCTTATGACAAAGGTTAATTGTATAGTCTAATGAATTCAATAAATTTGGATAATCTACCAAAAATATGTTCCTAATGTTCAGGGCGTTTTGTAATAGCGCTGCAGAAACTATCCCATCAACATCTTCCTTATGGGATATACAAATGCTTTTCAATATAACGAGAATTTAGTACAAGATTGATATTTAGATGTTTATATCACAACTAACAAGACAAAAATCTCTTTAGTAGAAACTCTCATAACAGTTAATAATTAATAAAATCAAGTATTGACTGTAAACATATATACATTTCATTAGAAAAAATCCATTGAATTATAAATATATCTATTGCTAAAGCACCTCAAGTAATTTATTTCAACAAATTACACCATTCCTTTAGCATAATCTGGTCAAGAATAAAATATCTAAAGGAATGTCTATAGTAGAGAGTAGTCATGATATAATGAATTAATTTATTTGCA
>DATEIH010000066.1:0-2924 GCA_035279165.1 Candidatus Nitrosocosmicus sp.
GATAGAATTAGCATAGTATGCCTAATTCGAATTCAGGTCAATTTAAACGAGATCAACGTCAATATTGGGACAGTGTAGCTGCAGGGTGGCAAAAGTGGTATAGGACTTTTGAAAATGGTGCTTGTAAAATGAGTTATAAACTAATAGAAATGGCAAAAATAAAACCGGCCTCAAAGGTTCTTGACATAGCTACTGGTATCGGAGAGCCTGCAATTACTGTAGCTAGATGCGTCGGCGCCAGCGGTCATGTGTTGGCTACCGACGTATCATTACAAATGTTGACAATAGCAAGGGAGAGGACCATCGCAGAGCACTTGGAAGGAATAATTGACTTTAAAGAAGGCGACGCAGCAACGATCAGCCTACCTGAATTTTGTTTTGACGCGGCATTATGTAGATTTGGACTAATGTTTTTAGACGAGCTTGACTCAGGATTATCTAATATCTATAAATCACTGGTTAAGGGTGGACGTTTTGCGGCTAGTGTTTGGGCAACACCAGAGAAAGTTCCTCAACTTGCTCTGGCTATGGATACTGTAAGAAAGGAACTTAATATTCTATCACCACCTCCGCTTACAACACCTGGACCATTTAGTTTAGCAGATGAAGAGGTTCTCAAGAATTCTTTCGTTAGGTGTGGATTCAAAGTTATGGGTATGGAACGGATTAATATAGCCTTTGAATTTGATTCTGCTGAAGAATATACAAATTTTACTAAAGATATAGCCGCACCAGTTCTTGCTATGTTAGCTGATCAAAATTTAGATAGAAAAGAACAGATATGGAAAGCAGTTACAAAAGAGGCAAGTAAATTTGTTAAAGATAACACAGACTCTATAGTTTTAGACAATGAAGCTATTTGTATTGTGGGCGAAAAATAATGATCCAGTCCATGGAATATGTTATATGTTCACTCCACAAGCTAACATTGCCAGATTGACCAAGTCCGTGTATTCTATGTAAGGATTATTTCCAGGGAGAGATACCGAAATCGTAAGGATATTCAAATGAGTCGAATCAATAGGGTAAAAGACAGTGCCAATTCATAGTCGAAAAATAGACTTTCCCTGCATCACACTCAACACAAGTTAAAAGTCAAATTTTTATTAATTTAATCTGCCAAAATTTCTAAAATATTCGAAATCATCACATAAACAGATGACGTCTTAAAGTATTTTACCCAGTAATCATCATATTGATAGTGGATAGAAATCTTAATAGTTGTTTATGTATTTGTATAGTTTCAATTTTTATAATAATTGTTTGCGTGATGTATGGTGGCATTCCTGCTGTTCACAAATCATATTCACAACAACGAAACACGACAATGTCTTTGGTTGAACAAGCAACTCCAAATCCTTACGCAAATATACCTACCAAACCTTATCTATCCATTACGATGCAAACGATCAAGGATCCTGGAGGTTATAGTTCAATTGGAGAGAGGTATACGCCTACAGGCGAAGGTATCACGGTGCTAGTAAATGAAAAAGATAATCAAAGGGTAGACCAATATCCTTTGATCAACTCGGAAAATAACAAAGTGATTATTTCAAATATTAGCATTTTTCCATCATTCTCATTTAGAATGTCCGATTTACAAAAAAATAAATCACAAAGCATTGAAGAAATAAGTCGAGTTTTCAGTATAAGTAACATTACAAAAGAGCATAATGGTCAATTATATCAAGGAATTAGCAAATTTACACCAATTACAGTTAACGATAGGGTTTATCCGGAGCCAATAGCTTCATTTTATCGATACAATAATGGTACAGGGACGTTAAATATCTATGGTAATAATCCTCCCGAGCGTGCGCATTAGATCTGAGGAGAATAGAAAGGACGGTTTGAACTAACAAGATTTTGGCTGCTGCTGACTCTAACCATATTCGACAATACTACTAGTAACAAAGCAGACAGCAAAGAAAGTAAACAGGGTGAAGGTTATGATAAAGGTGATTTTATAATGAGCATTTAAACACTTTTTTTAATTGAATAAGATCAAATCTGATAAAAAATGAATGTTGAATGGAGTCGACCAAAAGTTATCGAGGTATTGGAATTTTTCATAATAAGTAACTAAATGACGCAAAAATAATTATACTTTGGCATATAGGAACATAGATAGGATTCATGAAAGTGAAGTCAAATTCCACTAAAAATGGAAATCATGCGTATCCACCGGGACCTCGCGAAATATTTCCTTACAGCTTGGCTTTTAAATTCATATCAAATCCATTACCAATATTAAAGAAAATTACTAATAGTTACGGAGATATCTCCCATTTTAAATTTGGACCAAAGTTACATGTATATCTCATAAATGACCCTTATATAATTGAGAATATTCTAGTAAAACATAATCAATATTTTGTTAAAAGTCCAGGGTTGCAGTTAGCAAAACGGGTAATTGGAAATGGATTAATAACGAATGAAGGAGAAAGTCATTTAAAACAGAGAAGAATGGTCCAGCAAGCATTTACCAAAGATAGGATAAAGATCTATGGAGATATAATAACAGAACACTGTACAGAATATACAAATGCAAACTGGAGAGACGGAATAATAGTCGATATTCATAAAGAAATGACTAAATTGACACTTTCTATAATTAGTAAATTGCTATTTGGAAATAATGCTATTACATTAAATGAGATCGACAAAATTAGTGATAATATTACAATAATTATTGAGTATATTAACAAACTTAGACTTCCATTTTTAAGGTTTATTGAAAGACTTCCAATACCTCTAACCTTAGAATACAAAGAGGCTTTAAAACAACTGGATAATACGATTTATAACAAAATCGATCAGCGACGTCAACAAATGCCTGTTAAAGAAGATAAGAAAATTAATGACTCTAAAACCCATGATACTCAATTGGGTAAATGTAATAATATTCAAAGAGATCAAAACGA
>DATEIH010000067.1:0-8081 GCA_035279165.1 Candidatus Nitrosocosmicus sp.
AAAAATTCTTGCCGTCTTTAAATCCTAATGATTTTAAACAAAGAGGGATGGCAGGAATTAGGACAATATTAATCGATAAAAATGGGGAATTTGCATCAGAGACCTTGATTGTTGAAGATGATTTTTCGCTACATATATTAAATTACAATTCCCCTGGTGCTACAGGAGCACTGCCAGTTGCTGTAAATATAGCAAGAACATTAGTACAAAAAAATATAGCAAACAGAACTTCTAGGAAAAGTAACTTTCCGTTCTCTGATGAGATTTCATAACTAATAGGAAGGTGGATATGAGGATTAATAGCAAAGGCCCATACCTTATATTATATTAAGCCAATTTTGAAATAAACAGATGAGGGGTTGTCGTCTAGCTTGGTATGATGCCAGCCTCGGGCGCTGGAGGTCGTCGGTTCGAATCCGACCAGCCCCATAACTCTAGTAGTTCTCTAATTGGATTCACTCGTAATAAATGTGGACAAAATGGAGAAAAACAAGCAACAAAATCAAGAGGCATCGTTAACTGATGCATATTCCCTTTTCGTATATGCTATAAGGACCAAAATAACCAGAGATTACTATTTAAGAAGATTAAGGTCATTCTTTGATTTTATCGAGTTACTTCCAGATGAGAAGATAGAACTTCGATGTAATGAGTTTGCATCTCTTGCAATCAAAGACCATAACTGGACATTTAGTAAAATAATTGGCTTTCTACAATTTCAAAAGGAAAGAGTACAGAGAGAAGAAATAACAGCAGCAACACTCTACAACTTTGTGAAGTCGCTTAAATTATTTTGTGAAATGTCGGATATTCCGATTTCATGGAAAAAAATTACAAGAGGTTTACCAAAAGTAAGAAGTTTTGCGAATGATAGGGCGCCTACAGTGGAAGAGATTCAGAAGATGACTGAGTATCCTGATAGAAGAATGAAGGCTATTATATTTACTATGGCTTCATCTGGTATCAGACTTGGTGCATGGGACTATTTACGATGGAAAGATATTGAGCCCATTTCCAAGGATGGTCGAATAGTCGCTGCAAAAATAACTGTTTATGCTGGAGAGGAAGATGAATATTTCAGTTTTATCACGCCGGAGGCATTTCATGAATTAGGAAGGTGGATCAGTTATCGAAAGGAATCTGGAGAAATTATAGACAAGAACACATGGGTAATGAGACAGTTATGGAATACCAAGGAAGGGTATTACCATGGTATTGTGACGCAGCCGATTAAACTAAAGTCCTCCGGAATAAAGCGCTTAATTGAACGTAATTTATGGACGCAGGCCATTAGAAAAAAATCAGATATTAAGAACAATAGATACGAATTTCAAACAAATCATGGATTAAGAAAGTGGTTTAAAACCAGATGTGAACTTGCAGGAATGAAGAGTATCAATATTGAAAAATTGATGGGTCATTCTATTGGTATCTCAGATTCATATTATAGAGCCACTGAATCAGAAATGCTGGAAGATTATGTAAAAGCAATAGATCTACTTACGTTCAACGAAGAGAATAGACTGAAATTAAAGCTAGAACAGCAAGTACAAATTGAAAAATCACAGATGGAAATATTAAAGGCAGATTTCGAGAAGTTCAAGAAAGAAATGTTAAGACAAAGAAAACAATTCTAATCTTTTAATTCATTGATCAAATTCCCGAGTGCCTGTACTATCTGTTGTTTTATCTCATAAGGTTCTTGAGAATATTCAGGCCGTCCCAACACCTGATTTCGTATATTATAATCGTATAGGCTATCAATTTCAAACGTTATTAGTCGTTCAAACTCAGCAAAATCAATTAACTGAAACGCATCAAGTTCTACTTGGAAGAGACTTCCAAATTCTTTTATAAATCTGCCAGCCAGGTTTGTATCTTTCTTTAATTTCTTAAGGGTTTCTGGATCTGGATACATTAAATGCTTGAGATTGTAATCTTCTATTTGCTGCCTAGTGATACCAATGCGTTTAAAGATAAATCTAGACCCGGCAGGATTTCCGTCTTTATCTAACAGATCTTTTGTTTCTCGAGCTAAATCTTCTTTGATAAGCCTATCCATATCCCAGCCCCTAGGATCAAGATCGCCAAGGTATAAAATATACACCTTGTCTCTATTCTGTTCAATAAACTGATCTACGATCCTTTCAATATTTTCGTGAATGAAGGTTATGCTAACATGACCCCGATTAGGTGCTATAACTATATGGCGATCTCTCAGAGCCCTGTAAACATCTTGAGCCATCGCATCCTTTTCAACCCATACTTCTACATAGTTTCTTTGATTAAGCCATCTAGGTACCAACATTTGAAACCCACTGGGAAGCATCTTAAAATGATGAATTCCGTCCTCGATATAGTCGTTGAGAGAACGTTCTTCATCCTTGAAATCTTTAATAATTTTTCGTGTATTATCCGCAAATGCGTCCATTGCAATCATGGGTGACCCTCTTGTCCCATCATTTCTTTTCCAACCCCTTCTGGCATTGCTCAAAACTCGTACTATCCTCTTATACATAAAATCATTTTTTGGAATGATTCTTTTAGATTCAAGAAAATAAAGAACGCCTCTGACTGTTGGTTTTGACCCTTGCTGACGTTTAGATCTTATGAATGGTATTATGTGATTAGGAACAATTTCATCCTTCCAAGGCAGTTCTTTTCCTTTAACAAATGGATAGATGAATTCTCTACGTTCACTGTCATTGGACGAGTCTTGGTTCGCCTCAGTTATTTCAAAGTCCAATTACATTTAAGAATTGAGATACGGATGGGAGAATGGGGGAGTCATTTTTGGAAACATTCCAATAAGGTATTTTACATTTGGCATAGGCTATTGAAATGCCTCCTAATTTTTCATTAGTTCCTTTAGTCAAGTTGTCACTAAATGAAAGTATGTCGAGAGTGTCAAGCGAAATAGAGATAGTAAAGTCGTGGAGAAACACCGACGGCTGTCGTACAATAGTATTTCCACTGCCGTACAAATTGGCCGAAAAATACCATATTGAGAAACCTGCAACATTATATCTCATTCCCGAAAAGATGGAATTCTCTTACGAAAAGTGGACCTAGAGGGAATCGAGTAATGGATGATAATACCAAACTTTTGGAACAATTTCAACATATCCTGAAGCAATTAACTAATCATGCAAGAGAGTCAAAGTGCAATCATTCAGTTCTAGAATTACTGGAGGAGTTGAATCTTGAATAATGGTTTGCTATAACAGAAACTGCAAGTTTTGTTTCACTCAAATACAAATGAATAATCGATCGGGTAACTGGAAACCCTTAGCATTTCAACCGGAAATCTTCATGACTGCTCGGAAAGAAATCAAAAATGACGACTGAAGAACAAGAAAAATGGGTCAAAGAGCAGATGCGTGGGAAAGAAGTAGTACCAAATAAAACAGATACTAAGCCTAAAGAGGAAATTGTCCATAAGTACAGTAACAAAGGAAAAGCTCAAATAAAAGAAGCCATCATTTTGGACGGCGCACCATATTTCCTAAGATATTCAGAACAAAAGGGCTTTCTATACGTAGAACCGTGTATTTATGAAAAAACAAGAATCTTAAGACCTCCTCATTTAGAAGAGTGTCCATACATTCCGTATGAATTTACTGGTCAATCATTAAATGGATATTATCTTCCATTGGCAAAGAAGGAAACAATTAACTCATTATATCAAAAAATTAAAGATAAAATCACACAATTTAATGATGTAGACAAGTTTGTATTGAATCTTCTAAGCGCAAATGTAATTGGTTCTTGCTTCCAGGATCGCTTATCAACCGTACATTATTTATTAATTGTTGGTGGCAATGGAACCGGAAAAAGTGCGTTTGGAGATACATTCGAGTGTTTAGGTTACAGACCCGTAAATATTACAAACGCAACTGAAGCCTTTTGGTATAGGGTTCTTGGCTCTGTAGAATATGGACAGGTTACTATTATCGCCGAAGAGATAGACAAACTTGATGAATATATACAAATCATGAACATGCTCAAAACCGGATATCAACCAAATGCAAAAGTTCCTAGAATGAACAGTGATAATGATAGAATGGATTTCTTTTATCCATTCTGTTTTAAGATATTGATTGCTGAAAGATCCCCGAAAGAAGAAAAGGCCAGAGGTGTGCTAGATAGAACATTTAAAATAAATTCGTATAAAGGTTATCCACAATTCAAAATTAAGGAGATTAGGAATCCCCAAGGAAACAAGTTGAGACAAAAACTCCTGAATGAATTATTAGAGTTAAGAAAAATATTACTTATCTTCAAACTCGTTCATCACAATGATCCTTTACTAGAAATTGAGGTAGGCTTGGATGGAAGAGATGAAGAAGTCTGCAAACCGTTACTACAATTGTTTTACTCTTTGGGAGCATCTAAAGAAACACAAGAGGAATTAGAACAAACGTTACAATATTTTCTTAATGTTAAAAACAAAAGAAAACAAAATTCAAAAGAGGCCCTTGTTTATCCTATAGTTAAAGACCTCATTGCTAAGAACGGACTGAGAATAGATCCTGGAATGATTTGGGATGAAATTATCTCGTCCTTTGAGGGACAAATAGATGATAAGAACAAAAACGTGCTTCACACAGCAGATGATGGGGATTTTTACAGACCAACAATAATTGGTATGATTACAGACAAGTTTGGGGGCGAATTGGACCACAAAAGAAAAGGTAACATGATACAATTCAATCGAGACATTTTTGAAAGAATGGGTAAGCAATATGATGACACTAAAGGAATTCAAACAAGAATAGTTGACGGTGATTCATGTGACGCATGTGATTCACACCCTGACAAGTCCACCGGCAGTTATGAATTAGGCGTCGCATACAGAGAATCAAGCCAACTTTTTACTAGATTAGAAACTCCAGATAGTAAGGGCGTACAACAGTATGAATCACTTGAATCACTTGATGAATATCCTCAAGATTGTTATTATTGTGATAAACAGTTTATAGGAACAAGTAAACCAGATTATGAGAAGCATATCATTCAAAAACATCCTGGAAAGCCAGGTTATCCTGGATCGGCAGACATTCAGTTTTACAAATTGATTCCCAAAGGAATGACCTGGGAAAAATGACAGCCAACTACAATAAAAACAACAAAAACGTCAAAAAAAAGAGTAATGAAACTAATGCTAACTATAGAACGCATGATTTCGAGATAGATAACGATTTCATAGAGGAGAACAAAAAGATTAACCTAGTCAAACATAGGCAGGATTTTAAGGGAAAATTCGCTCCCTTTACTAAATCTCAGAGAAGAAAACGAAGAATGGAAGTTTACAAATTGCATTTCGAACACGGTGTTCCTGCAACTAGGATCGCCGACATGATGAATGTCGATAGGAACACAATAAATAACGATCTGAAGATCCTGTATCAAAAAGCCCTCAGAGATTACGATCCAGATAACATGAGTTTTAATGATATTCTGCAAAAACAATTGTTCAGGCTTGAAACTCAACGGGATAGATTAGGGATATATCTTACTGACACAAAAGCGATTAATGACAAAATAGCAATAGAACGATTGGTTGCTGATATAGACTTCAAACTAATTGGCGTAATTGAGAGGATGAATTACAACGAAGTTAGAATCTGGCAAGCAGTGGTTAAACAAATGAATAGACTGGTGGAAGATAAGAAATTGAATGTAAGATACACTAGTCTGTTTGAATTGTATGAGATTTCAATAGATTCTAGGAAAAGCCTCAACAAACTCAGGGAAGAATTCTTGGAGTAGAGAAGACATGTTTAACTATACTTTGACCGTCAATTTGAGTATTTGTTTGAAAATCTATGCATACATCATTGAAAAAATTCCAAATATCGATGGAAGAATATCGCCTGATGATATAAGTTCCGACTCTTGCATAACAAATTTGTTATTTACTAAACCAGGCAGTAAAATACCCATCATAAGAATAAACATTACTACAACTGAAGTACAACTAGACAAATTTACTTTTAGTATATCCATAATTGGAACCGTAGATGAAACAGAAAGTAAGAATGTTCCTTTCGGGCCAGTTGACATTGACCAGATAATAGAAGATTACAGGTATTTGAATCCATTGATAAAAGAAGGCATATCTCACAATATTAGTTTTAGTCCTATACCTACTAGAAATGCTTCCAGGTTTTTGTTAATAAATTACAGAATGTTTGATAGAATGTATGAGGAAGAAGAGTACGGGTATGAAATAAATGAAGATGAAATTGCAGAATCTGTTTTACCTTATATAGTATCGATGCATGATATTTACTCTAGAATTTATCCGGGTGGTTAAATATCTTTATTCTTATCTTAATTTTCCAGTTTAAAATTGTACCATTTTTGCTTTGTAAAGGTGAAAATGATTTTCTTGCTTTATTTAATAAACAGATCTTAGATGTAGTTGGTAGCATTACTGATTGTATTTCAAATTTTTTTGATAATTCATGTGAAAAATTCTTCTATGAGCAATTACAGTATCCTAGATATTTATTTCAATAACTAAATCTAATTGCAAAAAACAATACCTAATTCTTCATGGGATTTTATTCACACAATTAAATGATCTAGGTAATCCTTTATAGAACCCTTCTGCTATCTGGGACCAAGCAGATATGAACCCATTTGATAACTTTAGTAGTAATGGCAGTAATAATTTTTCTAACTTTTACTAATGATTGGCAGATAAAACAAGATCTTGGGTGGGTGAAACCCGCAAACGAAAGACAGACGGATTATTACAAGTTGGTTCCTCAGTATAAGCGCGATTTTGTTGGTGCTATATATTACAGAACCCAAGCCAAATATTGACAAAGATTGGTTTGATTATTACTTTGAATCTTTTGCAGTTATTTCACTAATCACTTCCTTACCACAAAATGTTGACAGCCAGGCCCCACCAGAATGGAATCGTGTTGTTGGTTCTTTGATAAGCATCATCCACAAAATATAAAAAAGTTAAAGCCAAGTGGGTCCCACTCTATCGCTAGATGCCTAGAACCCACCAGGAGTTACTCGGTAACTTACTTTACTAGAGTCGATAAAGTATAAAAAAGTTAAAGGAGGGAAGAATGTAAACGGGTTTACCGTCTACAATTTAGGACGTACAAGAATAAGCCCTCCTACCGGCTCGAATGAGTGTATTAATAATATGAGTAAAAATGTTATAAATAATTTTCGAATAGTTATTGAACACTCATCTTCAATTTCCCATACAGAACTGAATCCTGAATCGTATCTCGAATTTCTTGGATCTTCTTAATCGTGTTCCGTTCCTTTCTAGTTATCTTTGGACTCTTTTCCAGTCGCACTATAAGTTTGGCTAACTCCTCAGTGGAGTGATCAATCATATCGATGTCTACTTCTATCGTTCTTCTTGGCAATCCCTTATTAAAAAATCATCGAATCTTTTAAGAGTTCCTGAAGAATAGAACTGGACAAGCATTGGAAACTCGATTAAAACCTATGCTTGCCCGAGCAACTACAGATTAGGCTAATTTCAAAATTATTGTGACAAAAACTTTATGATATTATACTGGCGGGCCCATGGACGGAACCAAAATGGACCCGCTAGTAGTACAGGGAGTGAATTGTTTCAGAGTATATCACATTGTATAGAATTTAATATAAAATTTGAGTAACAAAGTTAAGTTAATAGGTGGGGCCGACCTTAAGGAGTTTTCAATGGCCCACCAAAATGAATTGGTTTCGATGGGATTCTTGAAAAGTTATGTCCAACAAATTATTGTAAATTAAAACCTGGATGGGAGGAGAAAGAAAACCAAATACTGAGGACAACTGAACCTCCCATCCGGACAAGACTAGACCTAGTTTTAATTAGACAAAACCTAATAAAAAAATTCCTAAAGGTTTCAACTGACGGGCACTCGGACTCAGACGTTAGGGCCCACCAGGAAAGGAAAGCAGATTACGGAATTACGGTTTTATTTTCAACAAAAAAAATGATATAAATAATTTACTTTTTTCTTTATACTGCAGGGTTCCTAATTGCTCATACTTCCTGAGATGATCGCGTTACTGTTCATTAGAGCACGGAT
>DATEIH010000068.1:0-20583 GCA_035279165.1 Candidatus Nitrosocosmicus sp.
TCCGATCTATGAAATTAAAGACGAACAAGTAGTTGATACCGGTAAAACTATGCCTCCACCCATTACTACAATGCCGGTATCTATTACCGCAGTTAGAATTGGAGAATCGGTCTTGTTAGATCCAACAACAGAAGAGGAAGCTTGCATGGATGGCCGCATAACTATGACAACCCAATCCGATGGAAATATAGTCGCTGTACAAAAAGGCTTTACAGGCCCTTTTTCTGTCAATCAAATTGTCCAGTTCTCTGAAATAGCAAGAATTAAAGGAGAGGAAATGCGCTCTAAAATAAAGGAGTTGAATTAAAGGTTAAAAGAAAAAAGGGTTCAACAGCACTAAAAGGTTTGGGTGTTAAGTTTGGTGCTACCGTACGAAAAAGATATGGTAAGGTCTATAGGACATTAAAACAAAAAAGACGATGTCCAAACTGTACTTCATTAAAATTTAAAAGAGTAGCAATGGGTATATGGCGGTGCAATAAATGCGAATATAAAGTCGCAGCAGGAGCCTATGACGTAAATCTTGGAAAGCTTCAAGGCTAAAATTTTTATTTATTTTGATGCAGAGCATAAAAACTACAGCAAGGGATTTTTCCCGCCTAATAATGATGACGATAGTGATATTTTAAAAAAACCCTTGAATTCTATTTTTATTGCATTAAAAGGCGATATTCAATCCACCCCTGATTTTGATACCAATGTTACTGTTTCTATTGAAAATAACTATATTATCTTGTCAATATCCGGTAACAATATGTCTAAATTCCGTGCGTCATTACTATCTTTTTTGAGACTAGTGGATTTAGCATATTCGGTACTGTATATTGACAAATGATATATTAGTGTAATAATTTTTATCTTAGTGAATATTTAGTTACTTTGTATTAACAATGAGTGAACAAGAGCTTCCTCCATGGCTAAAAGAGCAACTTGCAAGATTGCAACAATTGCAGCAAAACCTTCAAGCAATAATGATGCAAAAACAACAGGTTGAATTAGAAATATCTGAAACAGAAAGAGCCTTGGAGGAGTTAAAGAAAACTACTTCTGATGATGTCGTATACAAACTTGCAGGCCCTTTGATGGTTAAATCTGACAGGGATAATTTGATAAAAGAACTAGAAGAAAAAAAAGAGCTTTCAAATACTAGGATTGTAGTTTTGGGCAAACAAGAATCCAGGGTCAAGGAAAATCTAAAAGAAGTGGAAAACAAGATTAATCAAATGATGCATATGGCCCAAGGGGGATCACAATCCAATAAATTTAATCAACCTACACAATAACAACTTTTTTCTTATGAATGTTAATTAAGAATATGCTTTTTTATTATTTCATTGGCTATTCGAATTGTTGCAGATGAGCGAGAGAAAAATAGTCGAGTTCCTAATTTACTTAAACTCAGTGGGGTATTTGTCGATTATAAACAATTAGCAGTTGGAGATTATATCGTATCCTCTGAAACCGTTATTGAAAGAAAAACCATATATGATTTAATAAATTCTGTCTATGACGGTCGCATATTTATTCAATGTTCAGATTTAATAAATTATTATGCTAAGCCACTGATTATTATAGAAGGAAATCTAACAGACCTTAATACAAGAGAGCATTTTGAAAATGATTCTAAATTAATAATAGATAAAATACGGGTAGCATACGAAACTTTGATAAAAGTAGCACTTGATTTCCGAATTCCAATTTTATATACTGATTCTGTATTTTATACTGCTGAATTGTTAGTTTTATTAGCTTCAAATCAATTTAGGAGCAAAAACGATGGACCATTGCTTAAAAAGATAAAAAAGTCAAATCCATTTCTTCTTCAACAATTATATGTGCTTACTTCTTTACCTGGAATAGGTTCTAAATTAGCTACAAGATTACTGGATAAATTTCATTCTCCTACAAATGTATTGAATGCTTCGATAGCAGAGCTTGCCAGGGTACCAGGCCTTGGAAACATGCGTGCCGAAAAAATTCGAAAGATTTTGGATACTTCTGTACCCAAAGAAGTAAATGTCTACACCCAGAAAAAATTGATGATTGATAATATCGACAAAAATACTGGTGATGATTCGTATGAGGATAACATAATATAAAAAATTGATACTATGTGTATAAAATTTTGTTCATAACTTATTAACCAAAGATGGATACTAGGTCGCTAATGACTTTTCAATTATGGATATTACTTTATCATTTATCTCAGTATCTCCAATCGTGATTCTCATTGCTCCATTGTAGTTTCCAAGGTCTCCAAAATTCTTTATTAGTATTCTTTCATTTAATAATTGGTTTTTGATTTTATTATAGTAATTAAATGTTTGAAAGAAAAAGAAGTTAGAATCTGATTTAAATATTTTTATCTTATCTAATTTATTTAGCCTATCAAACATTTTTGTTCTTTCTTTCTTTATTGTTTCTATACTTCTATTTACCATCTGAATGTTATCAAGTGCTTCAATTGCCAATTGCATGGAGAAACTGCTTAATGGATATGGTAATTGAATATATTGGTTGAAAACATTCGATATTTCTTCACTAGACAAGATATATCCTATTCTGGCTCCAGCCAGACCAAAAGCTTTTGAAAATGTTCTCATAATTAAAACGTTATGATGCTTCGTCACTATATGTGACAAACTATATTCAGCAAATTCCACATAGGCTTCATCGATTATTATTAATTTATCTTTTAAAATATCTATTATACGTAAAATATCGTCAAGTCTAAATTGATTTCCAGTAGGGTTATTTGGTGATGCTATGTATATAATATCATAATCTCTCGCTTTCTTGATAAAGAATTCTAGGTCAAAGGAATTATCAATAGCGGAAAGATCTATTAATTTAGTAGATATTTTATACAGATTACATCTGTCTGTAAAATAAGAAAATGTAGGGTTTATTGTTATGACCTTTTTTCCTTTACCTATTGTTGACAATAATAAATCCATTATTTGGTCAGATCCACTACCTATGCCAATATTTCTTGTACTTAGTTTGGTATAATCTGCTAATTTTAGATACAGTTTTTCAAATTGTTCTATTGGATATTCTCTAAAATCGCTTTCATGAAGAGATTTTGATGCAATTGATTTTATAAATCTCCGTTCTAATACTAAATTTTCATTCGAATCTAGTTTATAGAAGTCATGAATTTTTTCTGGCCTTTTATAAGGTTTATGTGATTTAATTTGGGCAAGTTCCTTATCTAGCCAATCCACCATTATTTATCCTTCCATTTACCGCTTCATAGTGATTAAATAATCCTTCTGTTGATGTTATTTCTTTTATTATTGGAGCCATTTTCTTTAAAGCATCCCTATTCATTTCTATCACATTTACTAGTTTAATAAAATCTAAAACAGATAGTGCTGATCGGGATTTTGCAAATCTATAAGTTGGAAGTACATGGTTAGAGCCAAGACAATAATCGCTCACAGATGATGGAGTATATTCTCCAATTAATATCAATCCTGCATTATAAATCTCCTTTAATATTTTTTTATTATTAATTGCAAATAGTTCAAGGTGTTCAGGCGCAAATTCATTAATGAATTCTGTTATTTCTTCATTATTGTCGCATAATGCTATGAATCCATTATCATTTATACTTTTTTCAACAAATTCTCTTCTAGGCATTTCACCTCCTTTAATTATTCTATTTATTTCTTCAGATATCTTTGTGGCTAACATTTTTGATTTCGTTACTACCCCGCATAATGTATCTTCACTGTGTTCTGCCTGAGAGATCAAGTCCAATGCGATATATCGTGGATTTGACCTTTCGTCCGCATATACTAGTAATTCGGTCGGACCGGCTATCATGTCTATTGATACATCTTTTGATACTATTGACTTTGCAACAGAAGCATATACAC
Organism: Candidatus Nitrosocosmicus sp.; assembly: GCA_035279165.1. GTDB lineage: Archaea > Thermoproteota > Nitrososphaeria > Nitrososphaerales > Nitrososphaeraceae > Nitrosocosmicus. Next base: position 3,885 of record DATEIH010000068.1, read on the forward strand.
CACCTGGTCCAACTATTTTATCCACTCTTTTTATGGTCTTTGTACCATATGCCAGTGCCGCTATTCCGTACGCGCCACCTATCTTATAAAACTCATCTACACCACAGATGTCACCTGCAACCAGAGTCAAAGGGTCCACTTTTCCGTTTTTCATGGGTGGTGTAATAGCCACGATTTGTTTTACCCCTGCAACCTTTGCTGGTATGGCACACATTACTATCGTACTTGGATATCTAGCTTTCCCACCTGGAATATAACATCCTATTCTGAAAATAGGCATTATTGTTTTGTTTATCTTAATTCCATCCGAATCAATTTTAATATTCTTAAGATTGTCGATTACAGCTTTTTCACTTTTCTCCAATTTGGATTTCATGTATTTTATTATTCTTATTTGCTTGGCTGAGACATTTTCATAGGCTTCTTTAATTTCAGACTTACTAACTACAAATGAATCAATCTTAACGTTTTCATATTTCTCAATACATTTTAACAATCCTTCATCCCCGTTTGTTTGTATGTCATCGATGATTTTTAGAACATTCTTTGTTGGAATTGAAAGATCCTTATTCCAAGATCTTTCTCTTAATTCATTAGCTTGTTCTCGCGGTTCTCTAATTCTTATAATCTTAATCAAATTTTATTTCATCTTTATCATCTAGAATGATCTTATCCATTGATAATATTTGACTTGGTTCTAAAATTACCAACCCCTGAGCAACTTTTCTGATAGTTGGTATAAGTCTAATAAACTCATTTTTGTCTATTATGGTATTTACTCCATACCATCCTTCTTTACTTAAATTACTAATGGTTGGACCTTTCAATGATGGGAGAATACGTAATAATTCTTCAAGATTGTCTTTTTCTACATTAACAAAAATGTGTAATTTTTTTCTTGCTTCTACTACTCCTCTCAATAAGACAATCATGTCTATTATTTTTTCCTTTTTGATAGGATCCTTTAGAGCATCTTTATTTGCTATGAGTACTGCTGTAGATTCCATTACTTGATCTATGATTTTTAAATTATTTTGAATAAGGGTAGTTCCTGTTTCTGTAATGTCAAAAACTGCATCGACATCTTCTGGAGGTTTTGCCTCTGTTGCTCCGAACGATAAAAAAATTTCTACCAGTTTATTATTACCTGTCCTAGACCAAGGAGTTACTATTGTGGGTTCCAGGTCCCCAAAGTATTTTTTATAGCTCTCCTTTGATTTTATATACGAAGATGCTGATTTTAGATATTCCGTTGAAAACCTCAATGTCTTCTTGTTCTGGGCAAAATTTTCTATCAACTCATCAAGACTGTTGAACTCAAAAAATTCTGGAATAGCTATTACCTGCTTAACTTTGCCATATTCTAAATCTAACAATACTTTGACATCGGCATTAGTTTCCCTTATCCAGTCTTTGCCTGTTATTCCAACATCATGAAATCCCTCTTGTACGTATGTTGGAATTTCCTGAGGTCTTAAAATTTTGACCTCTATATCTGGGTCTGCAATCTTTACTCTGTATATTCTACCCCTTCCACTAACACTGCATTGCCATGCCTGTTCTATCATTTTAAAAGTAGCCTCTTCTATACTGCCTTTGGGCACCGTGAATTTAATAAGACCCATCTTTGATACCTATATCGAATATACTAATTATTACGTTGTTTATTTGTTTTATTAATTCGATTTTCTATACTATTAGGGCACAGGGCTAATTTTCTTTTAATGATTCTAGAATTTCCTTGGCTCTAGAAACCGATACATTTCTCTCTTCAACCATTTTTCTAGAGACCATTTCTATTTTGTTGGCTGTAGCTCCTGCGATTATTGCAATATTTTTAGAGTGCAGTTTCATGTGTCCCTTCTGAATACCCTCGTTAGATAAAGCTCTTATTGCTGAGAAATTCTGAGCTAATCCTGAAGCAGCAATAATAGTTGCTAATTCCTGCGAATTTGATATATTCATTAATTTCAAACATGCTTTAACGATAGGATGGGTGTTTGTTATCCCTCCAATTATTCCCACGGCCATTGGAATTTCTATTTCTCCTACGAGATCTCCTTTAGAATTTTGATACCATTTAGTCAAAGATCTATATTGTCCATCTCTGCACGCATATGCATGACATCCTGCCTCAATAGCTCTAAAATCCTGACCCGTAGCTATTGCTACGCTATCAATCCCATTCATGATTCCTTTATTATGAGTAACAGCCCTATGGACATCATTGAATGCGAGTGAATAAGCAAACAAAATCCTTTTAAGAATTTCTTTACCACCTATCAAATCTATCGGAAATATAGCTCTACATTTTACTAGGCGTTGTGTCGCATAATTAGACAAAATTTTTAGTATCACCTTACATCCTGTTAATGTTTCTATTTCAGGTGCAATTGCTTCACACATGGTATTAACAACATTTGCACCCATTGCATCTTTGGTATCTACCATGATTTCTATTATTATCATCAATCCGAGTTTGTTTATACTTTCATCATTAACTTGTTTAATTTTAATATCTAAACATTTCGCAAATTTGCTTTTAGTATTAGCTAAAGATATTATTTCAATCTTATTATTTAATATCAACTCAATTAGATCTTGAATTATTGTCTGATTGTATGATCTATTTGGGATTAATTGAATTTGCCCTATCATGATTGAATCATCTGCGTGAGCCATAAAACCTCCACCTTTACTTGCTATCTTTGCGGCGTTACTTGCAGCAGCTATCACAGATGGCTCTTCTATTGCCATCGGAACTAAATACTCCTTATTGTTGATGACAAAATTGTTTGCTAATCCAATAGGGAGTGGAAAAATTCCAATAGCGTTTTCTATCATCCCATTGATATTATTAAATTTAAATACTGATGTATTTCTAAACAAATCAATTTCGTTATCATCTAAGCTCGTTTTTACTTTAATAAATTGAAGTCTTTCTTCATGAGTCATATCTCTAAATTTTTTCTTATCCAAATTCTTACTCATTCTTACTCATTTTAACTATTTTTTATTATTTTTAACAATTTGTCGAAGGCACCACCTCCCTTATCAAAAAAATCTCTGTTGTTTGTTATCAAATATAATGATCCATCGCTATCTTCTGCCACATCCTTAATTTTACCATATCCAGTTAATATTGAAGATTGATCTTTTGATATAGGATCAATACTTCTCAGATGCTCCCCTTTTAAAGTAGCTACAATTAATTTTCCATAGTAACCTAGTTCCGTTGAATTGCTTATCAAAATTCCAGAGGGATATATAGAAGGCGTAAAACAAAATTCTGCATTAATGAATAAACTTTCCTCTAAATTACCACACTCTTCTATTGGCCAGCCATAGTTTTCACCTGCTTTGATTACGTTAATTTCATCATTTCCAATTCTGCCAGCTTCACTAGCATACATTGTATTATTGTTAAAATCCCATGTAATGCCTACAACATTTCTATGTCCATATGAGTAAATAGGAGAGTTAGGAAATGGATTGTCATTGGGTATGGTTCCATCATCGTTTATACGGAGTATTTTTCCTGCCAAACTAGATAAATTCTGTGATAGCTCTGAATTTGTAGTATCTCCAACACCTATGTATAATTTTCCATCCGGTCCAAACTTTAGTACTCCACCATTATGGAGTTTTGAAGCCGGTATATGATCGATTATTGTCTCTACTTCACTAAGTGAGTTATTTTTTTCTTGTAACCGTATTACCTTATTGAATGTCTGATTATCATTATTTTCATAAGTATAATAAAGATACAAATAATGATTATTAACATATTGAGGATGAATTGCTAATCCTAATAGTCCTGCACCCTCATCAAAATAGTTACCCTTTACTTCGTAATTATTCAACTGAGATCCGTTATTATTGAGAATTAATGCCTTTCCTGTTTGTTCTGTTATTACGATTCTTTTATCAGGTAAAATTGCTACACCTGTGGGAAACTCTAAATTATCTGCTATAACTTTGACAGCAGACGCTCTATCTTCTGCGTATGGCGAAGGTAAAAGGATCGTTGTTTCTGAGGGAGTATTTAGTATTGTTAATGCACTTATTATTACAACTATAATTCCAATTACTATGACTACATACTTATTCATCATCTTATCTTATGATGTATAAGTTGCCTTATAGTCAATATAAAATATTATTCTATTGAAACATAAATTACTGTATGTTCCTATATCCCCGGCAACTATGCTAGCTACCCTCTCTAAATGGTTGACCCACAACTCATAACAATTGACTTTTTATTTTAAATCAGTACAAATGTTTTTAGATCTCACTTTTTTATCACTAATTGGAAAATGGTGAGGATATAGCAGTGCAATATGAATCAAAAATTTTCAGCGCAGATGAGGAGATTTGAACTCCTGATCGCCATACGGCGAATCGGCTTTCTCTTAATCTACCTCGTTATTAACTCAAGGCCGACGCATTACTGTGGTCCTAATAATTCTGCATTAGGATGACCACTCTGCCACATCTGCACTAAAGCTAATTATTATTGCCCTCTATTATATTTTAACACACATCATATTCAATTTCATTTAGGAGATATTAGAGCTCTATGCCGTATGTCACGGTTTACTGGCCTAAATAAAACTGATATTTCTAATTATTTAATTCTACTTATTACTGATTTTTATATCTGTTAGATGATAATTATCCAATAATGATTCCGATAAATAAGCCATGGTTGGATGATGATACCAAGCAAGAAGTTTTGAATGTACTTGAAGAAAATGCATTGACTTCTCCTGCTAAAAATGGTGGAAAACGGGTTCAAGCATTTGAGAATCTCTTAAAATCTTATCTCAAAGTGAAGCATGTAATCGCTGTTAATTCAGGAACATCTGCTATACATGCCGCCTTATTGTCTTTGGACATTAAAGCAGGCGACGAGGTACTTATTCCATCCTTTACTTTTGTAGCTACGGCCAATTCAGTTATTGCTACTGGAGCAAAGCCTGTTTTCGTTGATATAAACAAGAATGACTACACAATAGATGTTTCAGATGTTGTGAAAAAAATTAACAAAAACACAAAAGCAATTCTTCCAGTTCATCTTTACGGTCATCCTTGTGATATGGATGAAGTCAATTCTATTGCAAAAGATAATTCATTACAAGTTGTAGAGGATTCTTGTCAATCACTAGGTTCTTTGTATGATCAAAAGCAAACTGGTACAATGGGAAATTTAGGTTGTTTTAGTTTTTATGCTAGTAAAGTACTCACAACTGGCGAGGGGGGGGCAATTGTTACTAGTGATGACAATCTGTATGAAAAATTGCTGATGATAAGAAACCATGGTATGGTAAATGGGTATGATACAGAGATATTTGGTCTAAACTTGAGATTACCCGAAGTAAATGCCGCCATCGGAATTGCTCAGATGCGAAAGCTAGACAAGATGCTAGAAATGCGAAAAACAAATGCAAAATTATTGTTTGATGGATTAAAGAAATTTGAACAAAAAGGCTTACTCACATTGCCTTATGAACCTGAAAATAAGAAATTCAACTGGTATCTATTTACTATTGGGTTTAAGGAAAATTCTCAACGAGAGTTGATCAAAAATGCTCTTATAAAGGAAGAAATTGGTGCTACTGTCTATTATGATCCTCCAATACATAAGACTCCATATTATAGTCACTCTAATGATCTTAACTCTGACACCTTTCTCTCTAATACTGCTTGGGCTTGGAATCATGTGCTATCATTGCCTGTTCACCCGCTGATAACTGAAGCCGATATAAACAAAATTCTAAAAACATTTGAGAATAATCTACAGTGATCAAAAATACTACATGAATTATTTGAACTGAGGTTTTCTCAATAAAATATCATTTTTATATAAGTTATTAAATCGGTTTTAATGTAAATGAAATTAACCATTGAAAAAGACGAAATTCTTTCTAGGAGATTCTACCTCGTCGTTTTTTATTTATGTGCATTTGTTATGGCTGCAATTACGTTTTATTCATTATATGTAAGTCTTTATGAATATTTGAATACTGGAAAGGTCGTAATAGGAGAAGTATTGGTTAATACTGAATTTCCAGTCAAAGGGTTAGCAAAATTGATAACCTATCTTATGATCGTTTCTGTGGTAGCGTGGTATTGCGTTACTAAACTTGGAGCAGATAAGGTAAGAAATATCCCAAAAAGTATAAGATCCATTTTACAATTGATAGTTCTTGCAATACTAATAATTTCAATTTATGAATTCTTTTATAATTTTATTATATGGAACGCGTTAATTACTGCTGACTTAGTTAACGGTGAATTAAGATTGGATGATCTATATATGCCATATCCTAATCCTGATACTCCGTGGAACTTGGTATTTGCTACAAAGATGTCTTTGGCCGCTTTGATTATTTCTGCTCATGGTTTCTACATCATATCGAAAAGAACCTAAGCTTAGAAGTTGACAAAGCCAGAGGTTAGAATTGATACCTTTTAATTCAAAAACCTAGATAATTATCGCTATTAATGCCACTACTATTACTGCCATGCCTGCTTCATTTTTGGTAGACTTACATGACCTCACATATTAAAAGCAAATAAGATTTTATTACAGAAAACTGAAAAATTTTACCATGGGTAATACTGACAAAAAGAGTATTCAATTAACCGAAAAAGAGTGGCAAGTAATACTTGATTCTTTGAGCAATACTATTTTTAACGAAGAAATAACTGAAGAAGCCAGAAAAAATGCTAAAGATCTGTTTCTCAAAATAAATAAGAATATCTAAATTTATTATGTTTAATATAAATTATTTACAAATTAGTATATAGATCACATTTGGACCTATCATACAAGATAGAGCTTCCATTTTGATCTATTTTTGTTGTTTATCATTAATATAACCGAAATTTATCATGTTTGTAACATCTTAAGTTTCTTTATCCAGTCACTATTAATCTTTAGCTGTATCTATTCTCTACTATGTTTGGATATGTTGAATACCATGCAGATTTCTTAAAACCTATTGCATATATTCGTAAAATTCCAATAACAAATGTCAATTTTGACAATCAATTGGGTTAGAATTTTTATTTGTTTATCCATTCTTATATTATAGTATTGTACAAAAACCCTATATGTTGTATTGATAATTGATTGATTGTGAATTTAATATATTAATTAAACAACTAATTGACATAGAGATAAAAATTCATGAGCTATCTTGCCGATTCCGACTATGCAAAAAATGCTTCTAATTTTAATCATATTATATTCTAAGAATATCTTCAAGATCAATTATAATTTCAAATTTACTTTCTAATTATCTTTCTAATTTGCTTTACTAATTCCAATATTCTATCAATGTCATTTGCTTCCGGATTCAAATCTATATATTTATAAAGAATTCCTAAAGCTTGTTCGTATTTCTTATTTCTATATAAAATTATACCCTTGTCTCTGAGTGCTTCGGGACTAGTGCTATCTAAGGAGAGGATCATTTCGTTTATTTTCATTATTTTGTTTAAATCATCCACTTCCGTGTATCCATTTTTCAAATTATTTAAGACTCTGATTGTTATTTGTAGTGAATTTGTCTTCTTCAACAAATCGTTAGATAATGAAATAGTAGATCTGGGATACGCCTTATTTAAAAGATCTTGTAAGACGTAGTCATCCATGATTCGGCCCTTATTGAATGGATCAATTACTATAGATTCATCCGAATCTTGGTCTAGTATGTATTTGACTAAAAAATGAGATGGAAAATTAACGGGATGGAGCTTAAAATCCATATAACTAGCGAGGTGAATATAGATTAACGATAGCGTTATTGGAATTCCTGTCCTTTTTTCTAATACTATATTTAAATAATTATTCACAGGGTTATAATAGTCACTAATATTTGGTTGAAATTTTTTATTGTCAAAGAAAAATTCATTCAATTTTTCAATGATATGGGTTGGTCTCATACTCCTTGTATCTTTTATTTGGGAGGTTAACTCTTTTCCCATCTCGTTCATCATGCTCATATATTCTGGTATTTTGAGGTTGGGATAATCGATAATTCTAGCAATATGAAGTACATGTTCAATTATTTTTACTATGTCATCATTTTCTTGTATTTTCTCAATTACTGTCTCTTTCCAATCTTCTAGATAGTCTTTCTTTATCTTATCTTCAAAACCCAATATCAGTAAAAGCTTGTTGCATGCTTATAAGTAAAATCAAAAAAGTGTATTATATTACAGTCGTTGAAATATTGTCGATAATTCTTATCATACATTTAGTAGTTTTTTCAAGAAGGTCGATCTTAGCAAATTCGTTGGGTGAATGTATCCTTGAGAATATATGGGTCCCACCAATTGAAATGCAAGGAGCTCTTAGCAAATCAATAAAATGATACATAGGTCCTGTACCTGCAGATGAAATTGATATTATTGAATCTCCAAAAATTTCATTTGCAGCTTTTTCAATTATTTTTACATATTGATTATCTAATGCAGTTCTTCCAGCGGCTTCTCCATGAATAAGTGTGACTTTGATGTCCTCAAATCCGTTTTCTACTAGGTATTTCTCAAGCCTTTTAAACTGGAGAGCAGGGTCCATATTTGGAACCAAACGAAAGTCAATCTTTGCCATTGCTTTTGAAGGCGTTATGGTTTTTGCACCTGGTCCTGAATATCCTGAATTTAATCCAGATATGTTACATGTTGGTTCACAAGTCAAAGCTTTCTTTACTCTTTTCCCGCTAAGATTATTGATAAATTTGCTGATTCCGTATTCTTTTTTAAAACTTTCCTCATCAAATGGCTCGCCGTCTATGATCAAACTTTCCTCTTCTGATAACTCTTTAATTTCTTTAAACCAATCTTTTATCAAAATATTTCCTTCCCTATCGACCAATGTTGATAATGCTTGGACAATTCTCAAAGCAGGATTTTCTATTAAAACAGCTAAACTAGAATGAACATCTCTAGATGCACCTTGTGCCGTCAATTCTACGTATAAAAGACCTTTCATCCCCAAACTGATAATGGGTTTTTGCATCTGATCTATGTATCCAAATTCCCAAATAACTACATCAGTCTTAAATTTTGTATTGTATTTTTTTAGATATTCTGATATATACTTGCTTCCAATCTCCTCTTCTCCTTCAATTAGAAACTTTATATTCATTGGAACATCGCCTCTTTGTTTTAGAAAAAATTCTATTGCTTTTAGTCTGGTTACAAGTTCACCCTTATCGTCGGAAGCACCTCTCCCATAAATCAAATTCCCTTCTACTTTACCCTCAAACGGTTCATATTCCCATAAATCCCTAGGTTCTTCTGGCTGTACATCATAATGATTATAAAATAATAAAGTCTTCCCATTTGGATTTGATTTGGATTTCACCTCTCCATAAACTAGTGGAGGAGGTTCAGAATTTTTCTGATCATCATCGAAATACATCAGCTCTGCGTTGATTCCTATTCTTTTCATCATTACAACGATCTCTTTAGCACATTCTTCCAGGTTTTGCTTTCTTGCAGAAACACTAGGAATTTTTATCAATTTCTGAAGATCACTTATTAGCCCATGAGTATCAATATCTATGGTCAACTTGTTCGAAGACATTTAGCTATGATGATAGATATTTCTTTAATATAAAAACTAAATTTTTTTAATATTTTTATAACCATGTGATATACTTTTTTTATTGAGTAATGAAAATTTAAAGAACATTTTCCTTTCACCATCTTCTATTGCTGTAATAGGAGCATCAGAAAAACCTGGAGTAGGTAAAGCTATTTTTTCCAATATATTGAGCGGTTATAAGGGAAAAATATATCCGATTACCCCGACTAGTTCATCGGTATCTGGCATAAAAGCCTATAAGAGCGTACTTGATGTCGATGACAACATTGACCTTGCGGTAGTTGCCACTCCCAATAGAATCGTTCCCGCAGTTATGGAAGAAATAGGAAAAAAAAATATAAAATCTTGCATAATTGTTTCTGCAGGCTTTAAGGAAGTTGACGAAACTGGTGCAAAATTGGAACAACAAGTACAAGATGTTGGTAAAAAATATGGAATCAGAATAATAGGGCCCAATTGTCTTGGAATAATGAGTCTTACCGATCAAAATCTTATGAATCTAACATTTCTGAAAATTACCCCAAAACATGGTGAAATAGCTCTTGTTTCTCAAAGCGGAGCTATTTGCGCAGCTACTGTAGAGGATGCAATAGCTCAGGGGATTGGGTTTTCCAAAGTAATTAGTATGGGAAACAAGGTAGATATGAATGAAACCGATATACTTGAATTATTAGAAGATGACCCTTATACCAAAGTAATTGTGATGTATTTAGAGGATATCCATGATGGACGACGGTTCATGAATACTTCTAAAAGAATTACATTGGAAAAAAGAAAGCCAATTATTGTTTTGAAAGCTGGTAGGACTCCAGAAGGCGCCAGAGCCGCGATGTCTCATACAGGTGCATTGATGGGTGCAGACGAAGTATATGATGCTGTATTTAAGCAAGCTGGTGTGATTCGGGTAGATACAATGCAGGAATTATTTGAATTAGCAACCGCTTTTTCAAAACAACCTTTGCCAATGAATAATATGGGGGTAGTAATTGTTTCTAATGCAGGCGGACCTGCAATCATTTCTACCGATTCTTGCTCCAAATATAACATACAAATGGCAGATATTTCTAATTCGAGGGAAAGTATATCTCAAGTAATACCACCGCATGGATCCTCCCGAAATCCTGTTGATATCGTAGGCGATGCGGATTTCAATAGATTTGAAAAAGTATTGATTGAAGTCTTGTCTAATTCTAATGTTGGATCAGTAGTAACAATGTGTACCCCATCTGCAACTTTAGATTATAATGAATTAGCCAAAACGATAATTCGAACATCAAAGAATAGTGGAAAGACAATGCTAGCTGCATTAATGGGTTTGGCTGAAGGTATTGAAAACAAATCTATATTGTCAGAAGGAGGAGTACCTCATTTTATGTATGCAGAACCTGCCATAAGAACATTAGATTCGATGTATAGGTTTAGTAATTGGTTAAACAACAAAAAGGAATCCATACCATCTTTCTCCGTTAATAAGGAGAAGGTTAAGGATGTTATATCTAGTGTTTATGAACAAGGCAGAACAAATCTTTTGGAAGATGAGGGCTATGCTGTACTTCAAGCATATGGATTTCCAGTTCCAAAAAGTGTGCTAGTAAACAATGAAGATGATGCTGTTAAATCTGCAATAGAAATTGGTTATCCTGTTGTCATGAAAATATCTTCAAAAGACATTATACACAAATCAGAATCGGGTGGTGTAAAAGTTGGTTTAAAAAATACCGATGATGTTCGAAATGCGTATAATTCTATTATATCGAGCGTAAAAAATTATAATCCAAATGCAAGAATTGAAGGTATATTGATTCAGGAAATGGTGACTAATTCCAAAGAATTAATTCTTGGTGCAAAACAAGACAAATTATTTGGGCCATTGCTGATGTTTGGATTGGGAGGAATCTATGTTGAGATTTTGAAGGATGTAAATTTCAGACTGGCTCCTATTTCTGGATCAGAAGCTAGGGAAATGGTAGATTCAATCAAAACAATTTCTTTATTGAAAGGTGTAAGAGGTGAAAAATCATCAGATATTCCATCCGTAGTTGATTGTTTGCTAAGATTATCTCAGCTAATTACTGATTTTCCAGAAATAGAAGAATTTGATATTAATCCGTTACTGGTCCTAGAAGAAGGACGTGGTTCACGGGTAGTAGATGTGCGGATTGGATTAAGAAATCAATCAATCAATCAATAACCTATTTCATTCTAATTTTTTGCCACATTCTTCACAAAAAATGGACTCCGCTTCATTATTGTATCTGCAATTTTTACACGTTTTACCATCTAATCTTGTTGCTGTTGGTGATGATGACGATGATGATGAAGAACTACTAACATCCGTATTACTATAACTATTACCATAACCACTACTAACGTTAAGTACACTTCCAGAACCTCTTGATTTATTCTCGTTAGACTGTGAATTTTGATCTGCCAAAATAATTATGTCTCCTATTTTAGAAATTTTATTCCATTCTATTTCTTTTATTTCATTGTTTGAATTTTTTATCTTGAAACTAAATTCAACATTTCCATCTAATAATTTTCTTAAACCAATTTCTTGTACTTTGCCAATTAGGTGTGCATTATTATCATAAGTTGACATCCCAATTATTTTTTCAATATGCACATAGGTAGATTTCACATCTGGAATAGTTTTATCATAATTGTTGTTTTCAATTTGATTGATTGGTTTACCGCTTTCGCTTTTGCTCTCATTTCTATTTTCTGTTTCTGGTACTTCGTCAAGTTTGTCATTCTCTATCCCTGTCCCTGTTCCTGTCCCTCTTTCTCCACCTTCTTCTACTTCTTTTTTTGATTCATCAAATTTTCTATACTGTGCTATAGTGTAATTGCATGTTTTGCATTTGTATTCTCCTTTTTCTTTTAGTATTATGTTCTCACCCAAATCTTCGTTGGGGTTTTCAAATTCAAGATTAGGTGCTCCTTGATATTCTTTTTCACATTTGTTACAATAATATTTTTTAAATCTATCTTTATCTAACTTGCCTATGCCTGCCAAAAAAAGTTCAGGACCACCTAAATTTGCTATCTTTTGTTCGTCGTCACTAACCTTTGCAATTGCATATCCTCCAGAACCTCTTAATTTTTTTTCGACAAATGTTTTTTCTTTACTCATGGTTACAAGGCCAATTAAACGGTGAAATTCAAATAATATATAGGTATCTTGGTTAGGACGTTATAATTCAAACCTTGTGACCAAGAAAAAATGTTAATCAGGGCCAACTATGGGTAATGCCTTACTAGAGGGCAAAGTTATTATTTTTTCTTGCTGGTCCTTATCTATTCTTTCAAATTCAAGTGTCATCTCAATAGGTGCGTTATATCTTGTACTCAGTTCTTCTGCAAGTTGAGCTATAGATTGCTTATCTGCAAATTCTTTAGATCCTTGCAAGAATCCTCTTGTTTGTTTATAAGCTACTTTACCACCAAACTTTGAATTGAGAAAATTTGCGATATCTTGAACCTTTTCAACTGGTATCTCGTTGTAGTAGAAACATATTCCATTAACAGGTTCTTTATCAAATGGTGTTCCGTATCTATACCAAAATACGCCAAAATGCTCATGGTCTCCTTGTAAGCATTTAATCTCCCAATGATTTACATTGTCATTCGGATAAGTTCCACCTCTTAAATCATTTAGGCTGAGCCTCCAGTATCTAACACGCATATTAATTTAGGGATAGGATTATGCATTTTATATTTGTAGATTTATTTTGATGTTCCGGATCTACTTTTTTGGTTTACAAAGACATTGTAGATTAATTAATGTAACTTGAAAAAAAGATATATGATAAAATATCACAGGTGAGAATTTTACAAACCGTTATAAATCCTTGTAATTTGTCTAAATCTATTTGGATAATAGATTAGACTTGTTAATGGAAATGGAACAACGCTTTGATAATAAAGACGAGACATATTTTAAGAATTTAGTTAACCACCAGGACTACGTAATAAGAACTAGAGCTGTATGCATACTGGCAGATATTTCTGGAGAAAAAGCGATTGAACCTATTGGGCGAGTTCTATTAAATGATGCAGACCAACTTGTAAGACACGAAGCTGCCTTTTCTTTAGGCCAATTAGGACACACAAACGGAATAGAAGTTCTATCAAAAGCTGTGCTTGAGGATCCAAGTTTTTTTGTTAGACATGAAGCCGCTGTAGCATTGGGGGTTATAGGGTCTGAGCAATCACGCAAAACCCTTGAACAAGTACTAAATGATGAGAGCGAAGAGGTAAGAGAATCTGCAATGATAGCACTAGCAAATCTGGATTATATCGCATATGTAAAAAGAACTAACAAGTTTACAAGTTTGACTGGTGGATAATCAATGATTATTGATTCAAACTCAAGAAAAATAAGACTATCAATCTTACAGGGAATATGATATTATTCCTTATTTTGTGGATGAGTTTGTAAATATAAAGATCGACAAATTAATATTGATTCTCTAAAAAATAGTACTATAAAATGTCTGATCTCAAACAAGATGAAGGCCTTACACTACTTCTTGAGGAAAAAGTAGACGAATTTAATGAGTGGCGGTTAGAAAATCTCACTATAAAATTAGACTTTACAGGAACTGATTTTTCAAATAAAGATATCTCTAACGCTTATCTTAATGGTGTTAATTTTACAGGGTGCGATTTTACAAATTCAATAGTGGTGGGCACTAATTTTGTACAATCTAATTTGTCAGAAACTACTTTTGAAGGTTCAGACATGTCTGAAGCTTTGATTATGTATGCTACACTAAGGGATTCCAATATTGTCAAAAGCCAATTAAGCAATACTAATTTCATGTGGTCTGATTTACAGAATTCAGATTTTAGGGAAAGCATTATGTACAAGACTATTTTTGTTGAAGCAGATCTTAGAAATGCCAATACTGAAGGACTAGATAAGAATAATGCTTATTTAAAATATGCAAAATTGAATGGAACTTCTTGGGAATAACATTCTTTTTCGATTACCTATAGACTCAAGCAACTCATTATCAAATAAGTTCACTGCAAGTAATTTCAAACCAAGTGACTTAACATTTTTCTCTATTTAAAAACCAAGTTTAGATTAACTTTAATTGATAACAAAAACTATTTTCATTTTATTTTATTTATTTTTTTCATTTTGTAAACGTAACAAGATCATTGCATCATTAGATATACCATTTTTTATGATTGATATATAATCTTTGATGAATGTTGAATAGTCAACCCAAAACGAATAATATTAACATAATATGGTTCTAACTGTGACGGTAATTGCAATTTCAATAATGCTGACTAAATATGTAAATGTATTGAATACAAACGTAATACATTAATGAAGCTTGGATATGACATAATACTTGTGAAAAAGTAGTATTTGTTATTGTGGTATTGTTAGGTTTGATAACAATTTTCGTACATATTTCCTTATCTGTCTTGTTAGCATCATTTTATATTGTTGTCAATGCAAAACAATCTAAATCATTTGATACCATTTTATATAAAAAATTAATATGTATGCCTAACTTTTTAGATAAGATGGAGGGAATAGGTACCGCAGAAGGATTGGAAGAGTCCACCAAAACAATCCTCAAAGTCTTAAATGGTTCTACAAACTGTCTTTTAATTTGTGCAGATCAGTACTGGCCTTCCGTCGCGATTGGCATAGAAGTATTTAACAAAGGAATGTTTGACTTGAAGAAAAGAAATGTAAAATGCAGGTTTATCACCGAGATAACTAAAGAAAATATTGCTTTTTGTAAAGAATTATTAAAGATCGCTGCAGTACATCATTTACCAGGATTAAAAGGAAATTTTGCGGTAAATGAAAATGAGTACATTGCATCGGCGACAATGAAAAATTTACAATTATTGTCTCAGGTAGTATACAGTAATTCAAAGGCAGTTGTAGAGCAACATAATTTCTTTTTTGAGAACCTGTGGGATAAATCTATTTCTGCAACTGAGAAAATTGACGAAATTGAGAAGGGTATCGTTCCTGAAATTGTAGATGTCATTAAAAATCCCATTGAAATAAAGAACATCTATTTTAATGTTCTAAAATCCAGCGTTAACGAGATAATGCTTATTCTTACAACTTCCAGTGTTTTTCTGAGCGAGGAAAATGATGGATTGATGTCAGCTTTGTTAGATGTTTCAAACAAAAATGTAAAAATAAGAATTATTACACCATCATTTAGTAATGAAGAAAATGAGCTTTACAATCTAAGTCAAAATGATAATATTGAAGTTAGGCGTATTGAATCGCCTTTTGATGCGCCTATAAATATATTGGTCGTAGATGGAAAGTATTCACTAATAGTGGAATTAAAGAATGACACAAAGCAGAAATTTACTGAAGCAGTTGGCTCGGCAATATACTCTACAAGTCAAGCAAATGTTTTATCATTTGTTACCATTTTTGATACATTGTGGAAACAAACAGAGTTATATGAAAAACTAAAAGACGCAGATAATCTTAAAGAAGAATACATAAAGAAACTGCGACTGGCTGACAAAGCAAAAGACGAGTTTGTTAATATAGCTGCCCATGAACTAAGAACCCCAACACAAAGCATTTTGACCTTTGCAAATTTATTAAAATATGATATTAATAAGAATGAATCTATAGAAGCGATTTATAGAAACGCTAAAAGACTAAACGTTCTTATAAAAAATATTTTAGATGTTACTAAAATCGAAAGTAACAAACTTATATTGCATCAAGAAAATTTTAACTTAAATGATTTATTAACTACAGTTATAAAGGATTACACAAGACAGTTAAAAAAACCAGCTTATAAACGGCGTATAAAATTGTATTATGCTTTTCACAATGAAATCGTAGGACCTGATGCTCTAATTCATGCTGATAAGGAAAGAATTATTCAGGTTATTTCAAATTTGTTGGATAACGCAATTAAATTCATTGAAAAAGATGGATTGATCAGAATAACTCTTAAGATATCAAAAGGAGATAGTCCGCATTCGCACGGATGGGCAGAAATAATCATTAAAGACACCGGAAGTGGAATCTCAGAAGAAATCCTTCCTTATCTTTTT
>DATEIH010000069.1:0-10279 GCA_035279165.1 Candidatus Nitrosocosmicus sp.
GCGTTTACATGCTGGGTAAGAATGCTCATGCCGAAATAGTGTCTGTGGCCTTTGCAGGAAAGAATCAACACCAAGATGCTGGTGCAAAAGTGGTCCATCTTGCACCTCATACCACATCCCGAATTACTAGTAAATCTGTGAGTAAGGATACAGGAAGAACCACTTATAGGGGATTATTGCATGTAGCAAAAGGAGCTTATGGAGTAAAATCAAATGTTCGATGTGATGCATTATTACTTGATGAATTTTCAAGGACCGATACATATCCATATGTTGAAGTTAATGAAGAAGATGCAACTATTACTCATGAGGCAACGGTAGGAAAAATTGGTGATGAGCAAATATTTTATTTAATGAGTAGGGGCTATTCTGAATCTGATGCCTTGAGTATGATTATAGGTGGGTTTATGGAACCTTTTACTAAAGAACTCCCAATGGAATATGCTGTAGAACTAAATAGACTGGTAAAAATGGAGATGGAAGGATCAGTAGGTTAATGGCCAGTTTAGATTCATCGCTAGTCTTTTTATTTTGTCATAAAGTTTGATTCATAATGATTCCATTATCAATACTTTCAGAAAATAACGTACACGAAATACTGTCCAAACATGAAGGTGAACCCCAGTGGATGATGTCTTCTAGAAAGTCGATATTATCCAAGTTTTCCGGTTTACCTAATGAGGTTTCACCATTGTATTCTAAATATAGTGGATTAACTGTTTTAGAACCAAATAAAGTTTATTTTTCCAACGAGCAAAAGTATTCTATTTCAAAAGACCTTGAAATGCGGTTAGAGGAGATAAAGGCCTCTCCAAGCGTACTTTTAATAGGTTCATCTGTTGTACACATTTTCGTTCCAACTGTTTTATCTAAAAAAGGTCTAATTATTTCTACCATTCAAGATGCCATGAAAAACAATTCAGAACTGGTGAAGAAATACCTTTTAGATAAATCTATTAATTACGAAGAAGATCGTTTTCTCGCACTAGGTTCTTCTGCATTTCAATCTGGATTCTTTATTTACATTCCAAGGAATATGATGATTGAGGAACCGATTAGAATCGTATATTCTTTGAGAGATGATCATACATCATCAATTTGTAGGAATATAGTTATCGCTGATGAAGGCTCAAAAGGAACAATAGTACAAGAATTATACTCATCTTTATCATCCGATTCTAGGACATCAAAGACAAATAACGGATCTAAAGGAAGTGATGTAAACGATAATAGACAAGAAAGCTATTTTGAGGTTCTTGAATGTATTGTCAAACCAACTGCGGAACTTGAGTTTATTACTTTGCAATCTATGAATTCTGATACTATTTGTGTTGTTAATAGAAAGGCCTTTGTTGAAAAGGACGCCAAGATGTCTTGGTATTCCGGAATGTTCGGTGCGCGCCTTTGTCGATTCAAGACCGATAGTGTCATGAAAGGCTCAGGGGCACGCGCTGAAGATATAGAAATAGTCTTTGGTACAAATAATCAATCATTTGATATCTCTTCTAACCTTGATCATATTGGATTTAGTACTAGAGGTAAAGTGCTGGTTAAATCAATCGTCAAAGATACCGCCAAGTCCCTATTTAAAGGAATGATAAAGATTCGAAAGGATGCACAAGCTTCAGAAGCTTATTTGGCCGGACATGCGATTTTATTGAACAAAGGTGCTCAGGCAGATGCTATTCCCGGATTGGAGATTGAGACTAACGAGGTCAAAGCTACGCATTCTGCGTCAGTTTCTCAGATTGATGAAGAACAAATATTCTACTTGATGTGTAAAGGATTGGATCGAGAAAGTGCAAAGCGGGAGATAATAAATGGATTCGTAGAACCTTTATCTCGAAAAATGGGACCATTTATTCGTGCTTGGATAAGTTATCTCTTTGAGAACAAGTGGACAGGAAAACCTCTAATGTTAAAAGGCGATGAGGTCATGGAACAGATTTTAGAAGTAGAAAAATCCCGATACAAAGAAACTGCAGATATATTTGAGAAACATTACAAATATAGGTAAAGGAAAATACTGAAAGATGAGCCTTTACGTCATTACTTTGTTTTCAATATTTGAATTGGGTGGTAGATTTTGACAAGTACACAAAAATGGATTGATGTTTCCCAATTTCTCAGATTAAAGAAAGGAGAAATGGATGAATTTGATTATGAAGACAAAAAAATCATGATATTGAATCTAAACGGCGAATTTTGTGCCTCAGATCGAATTTGTACCCATGCGTACGTTGACCTCACCGGAGGTATGTTGAATGAAACTGAAAGAACCGTAACCTGTCCATTACATTTATCGTCTTTTGATTTAAAAAGTGGTAGCGCTTTGAACCTGCCTGCAGAAAAGCCACTTGAAATTTATCCTATGAAAAAGGAAAAGAACAAGCTATTAATTTTGATATAATACATTTTTTACCGGTGTTTTACTTTATATCTGGGTTTTATGTAATTCTTAATTCATTTATTTAAAACAAGTCACTGTTTGATCGATCGGAGTAATGATTCTATAGCACCATTAATCGTGTATTCAGACGATTCCATAAAATCTATATTGCTTTTCTTTAGTTCAAGTGAAGTTTTTGGTCCTATTGAAACCACTTTGTTTACATTTAAGGCGTAAAGTACCTCTCTCTCATTTTTGCGATCCGAGAATTCAGGGAATTGATAATAAATTATTTTAAAAAAGGATCTGACCGTAGAGGGACTTGTAAAAATCAGAAATGTTTTTTCAAGGCGATTCGGTAATTGCAATAAATTCTTCCACTCCTCTGAATTTGATGCATTCTTATATTCTTTTGTTTCATAAAAGAAAACTTGATCCAGCATTACATGTTCAAATTTCGAACTGATATAGTTATTAGACTTTACTGATTCTGAACTTCTGGGCATAAGGATTTTTGGGGTTCCTTTTTGATAATGTGTTTTACATTCTCTTTCTAAGCATTTTAAAAATTCAATTATTTCTGATGAAGTATATTTCTTGTCGATGATATTGGCGGAAGATCCTAATTTAGACTTAAATCCGTACCCTTGTAATATTTTTTTTGTCTTGGGTCCAATTACTATTATATTTATCTTATTTAACTCCTCGATAATTCTTTTATAGTTGTGTTGGTCTTTTGCAATTTCAAAAAATATTTTGACCGCATTAGAGCTCAAAAAAATACAATAGTTATAAAAGCCACTACTGAGTTTTTTAAAAGATTCTCTTACTTCTTGTGAGTCGATTTTACAGAAAGATATGGTAGGTAACGCAATCAATTCAATTTTACCTAGATGAGATTTGTCAAGATTTTGGTTTTGAATGTCATTTACCAACACTCCTTGATTTGTAACCACAATAATTATTTTTTCCAACTTATTTGAGTATCTCTTCCCTTTTGATAATAGTCATGATTCCATATTTGTTTATTGATCGTACCATTTGATCTTCTTGTGAAGATTTACTATATCTCCAATTATAACTATGGATGGAGGTTCTACATCGTATTCTTTGGCTAAACTGACTATATTACCTAGGTTGCCGATAATTATTTTCTGATTCTTTAATGTGCTATTTTGGATTATCGCTACAGGGGTTCTATTATCTATTTTACCTCCCTTTATCTTATTTATTATCAATTCTAACTTTTCTGTTCCCATGTAGATTACCACGGTATCGACCGCTCCAAATAATTTATCCCAATTTACTTCGGGCGTTTTCTTTTCTGGATCTTCATGACCAGTAACGAATGCAACAGCGGAGCCATATTTTCTATGTGTAAGTGGTATCCCCGAATAATTAGATGCCCCAATGCCTGACGTAATACCCGGAATGATTTCAAATGGGATTTTATTCTCAACCAAAATCTCTGCTTCTTCCCCTCCCCTCCCAAAAATAAAAGGGTCACCTCCTTTGAGTCTTAATACAAGTCTTCCCATTTTTGCATGCTTTATCATCAACTCATTTGTCTTATTCTGGTGGGTGGTCGGGTCTCCTACATTTCTACCGACAAATACTTTTTCTGTTGAATCTGGAAATAGTTTGATAATTTCGTCTCCTATAAGTCTGTCATATAAAATTACATCGGCATGCTTTATCAATTCAAATGCCTTTATTGTCAATAATTTTGGGTCACCGGGACCTGCTCCGCAAATGTAAACTTTGCCTATTCTATCGTTGCTTTTCATTCTATCAAATCATCCAATGTATCGATATTCATATTAGTATTATTCCATTCTTTTGTTATTTCTTTAGCCCCTTTTGAAATTAATTCTTCTGCTACTATCTGACCCAATTTTCTTGGATAAGCAGAATTATATTGCTTCTTTACTTTGATGGATTTTCTTCCATCTAATGAATAAACTACCGCAAAAAGTGTCATTAATCTATCATTCTTTTTTAAAGTCGCTAATGCTCCCATTGGAACCGTACATCCTGCTCCAATACTTTCCGTAAGAGATCTTTCAGCCTGAATTTCCTTAAATGAGTTCTTGTGCTCAATTCGCTTTAGCATTTTTATGAGATTTTCGTCATCTTTTCTACAAACAATTGCTAGGGCTCCTTGACCAGGGACTGGCGTAAAGCTATGAATACTTAGTCTTTGGGTGATCTGATTTTTTATACCTAATCTCTCAATTCCTGCTTCTGCTAAGATTATTCCAGAGTAATGATTTTCTTTTGATTTGTCTATTCTTGTTTCAATATTCCCCCTTATTGACTTCACTCTTAATTTTGGATACCTGGATCTAATCTGTATCGCTCTTCTGATACTACTTGTTCCTATTATAGAACCTCTATCTAGCTCATGAAGCTTATTGTTATTTATGCTGTTTATGAAAACATCGTTAGGTCTTTCTCTTTTGGGAATGCATGCTATTACTAACTTTTCTGATATCCCTGCGTGAAGATCTTTAAGACTATGTACCGCAAAATCCGCTTTATACCTAAGTAATCTTTCATTCACCTCTTTTTCAAATACTCCAGATTGATTGATAACATAAAATGGTCTTTTATCTCTATCACCTTTCGTAGTAACTTTGTCTATTCGGATGCTTAGGTTTGGCTCAATTTGTCTCAAAGATGAAATGACTAAGTTAGTCTGATAAGTAGCTAATTTACTAGCTCTGGTAGCAACAACTATTCCCTTAATACTTTATCACCTTCGCTAATGCAGTTTCATAAGCATCTAAAGTTTTTTCAAGATCTTCCTCATTATGCTGAGTTGAAATAAAACAGGTTTCAAATGGAGAGGGTGGGATAAATACACTTTTTGCGAGCAATATTTTAAACATATCCATAAAGTGCTTTGTATTTGATGATTTTACTGAATAATAGTTTCTTACTATTTTGTCAGAAAAAAAAATTTGAAACATGGAACCAATTGAATTTAAAGTAGCGTCAATTTTCCTGTCTTGTACCATATTTCTTATCGCTTCAACTAATTTATCGCAATTTCTGGCGACTCTGGGATATATGGTGTTCTTTTCTTCAACTAATATCTCTAAAGTTTTCAGAGCTGCTGTTACTGAAATTGGGTTCCCAGCAAAAGTGCTAGCTTGATATACCGATCCGCTGGGGGCTAATCCTGACATTATTTCTCTGTTGCCTGCGATAAGTGAAACTGGATACCCATTTCCCAAAGTTTTGGCAAATGTAGCCAAATCTGGTTTTATGCCAAAAAATTCGCTTGCTCCTCCCAGGGCTAGTCTGAATCCGGTTACCACTTCGTCAAATATTAAAACAATGTCGTTTTGTTTGGTTAGGTTTCGAATACTATTAAGATAATCCTTTTCAGGAAGAATGAGACCAGTATTAGCCATAACAGGTTCAACTATAATACAAGCAATGTCATTGTGATTTAGTTCATTATCTATTACCGATTTCAGGGACTCGATATCATTAAATGGAACGGTGATAGTTTTTGAGGCACTCTCTGATAATATACCATCCGGATATTCTTGACCCGCAGCCCCCGAACCAGCTTTATTTAGGACATAATCAAAAGCACCATGATATCCGCCTTCAAATTTTATTATTTTTGATTTTCTTGTAAATGCTCTTGCTAAGCGGATAGAATGCATCGTTGCCTCAGCTCCCGTATTCATGATCCTTACCATTTCGGCACACGGAATTATTTTGGTACAAATTTCTGCTAGCTGTGTTTCCTTTTCCGTAGGAGTGCAAAACAAGTTGCCTTTATCTATCTGACTCTTTATTTCATTGCCTATTTGCTGATTGCCATGTCCTAGAAAAACTGATCCATAACCTAAACAATAATCAATCAATATATTACCATCGTTGGTAAATAGCCTACTTGCATTGGCAGATTCAACAAAAAAAGGGTACGGATGAAAATACCTGACCGGACTATTGACCCCTCCTGGAATCACTCTGGAAGCTTTTTCATATAGAATACGTGATTTGTCAAATGTTATATCAGTCATGAGGTATAATAATATTGTTGGTTATATGTTCTAGATATACATTATCTATATATTTTTGACTAGTATGCCCTTTAGTCTATGAAAAATAACCGACTTTTGATTATCTCTTTGATTGTAGTATTGGATGAACCATGAATTGTTTCGACTATCTAGATAGATATATAGATAAATATCCACATACATACATCTACACATTCATTAGCTACTATCCATAGGATCGAAACGGATTCTATTTTTCTTCATACTTGTTTTTGTTTGGAGTCATATATGTTAGACAAGGATTAAGTAAATGGGAATATGATATAAAATGACCAATTTATCAACACATGAAAGGGCCAATTTCTAAATAGTAAAATTTGATCTGTATTGGAAAAATAGTCAAAAATTGTCGTTAAAAAGAACTATAATAAACGCTATCTGCGCTATCTTGCTGCTGCCAACATTATTAATATTATTCCGGTTCCTGCAAGAATAATTCCTACTATCTTTGCTAGGATATTACCACAAGGAGGCAGCATGCTTGAAATCAAATAAAATATTACTCCAATTATGGTAATGGCAATTCCAGTAAATAAACTCATATGATTTTTGTAACTTTATTAGAATATCATTGTTAGGGTTAATCTATTAGCAAATACCCTGGATGCTCTACCAAAGGGAGGATGATGTTTCTGTAATGATACTCTAGGTTACAGCAATGCCATGCTTTGACCTTCATGGTGATTTATCCAATGGTGATTTTGGTTGACTGAAACAAGTCTAAATCCTTAATCTTTAAAGGAGCAAAAATTTATTCAAAATCATTTACAACGTAATTCTAAAAGCCAGCTGTTTGTTTCCTGATTTGGGTTTTTTTTCCAAATTTTCTAGCCTTCTCCAGAATTCGGTAGTAAGTCATTGTTTGATTAAAAACTAATGAAATAATAAATATAGTTGCGAGTATTACAGCCAGCATAAAAGTTAAATGCTGTAAAAAACTCATACCTACTAAAAAAACTCATACACTTATATGTCTAATCATTTGACTGCGTATTTTATTTGAGAAGCAAGTCATGGAATTGTAAAATCATTTCAACGAATAATCATTTTCAAAAATTCAAATTCCCAAAAGTGGTTGGATAAAAGACCTGTAGTATACCAAATTATATCCTTATTAAAACTCTCAAAATGCATTAATTATATGTTGATTTATCTTTTCTAAGAAATTCATAAAAGATAATAAAGGCAAATGTCCATATCAGTTAATGCAAAATTATATAACATTAATCCTTGTTGTTATGTTGATAGGTGGTTTTTCTTTTATAGGCTTGCTTGCGACTACCACTTTGGCATTGCCTCCTGACTTTCTTAACAGCACTTATGTTTTTGGACCTATTACTGGATTAACTGAAGATAATAACGGTACAATTGATTGGGTATTGGCAGGGGCATGGAGGTCCAGTTTGCCTAACTCTACTGATGCTTCCACTAATGCAAACAGTAGCTCATTTAATGCAGCTATCGAAATGATGCGACCTGATGGCACTGGCAGGCATACACATACAGTAACTGATTTTACTTTATTAAATTCATCGCAATCTGATACTAATTCCACCTTGTACAATGGGACTTCCACTGTTAGCCTTGCCAAAGGACCAGCACTTGACATACCTACTTCCCTTACATTGTCAAATAACAGCATAATATCCATATGGCTTGACCCTGAAAGTGTGGATCATCATTTTGGTGAATCACATACTATATTTGGAATAGTTGCGAGCCCTGAATTTGACGAATCCATCAAGAATTCTCCGCTACATAACGGACCCGGTAATAATACACTGGATCATAGATAACTGAGTTTATTTCTCCTTATTTTTTTGCACTTTAAAAAACTATTTAAATAATGGGTCATTGATATTACGAGATGAAGCTTATTCCACTTGCTATTTTAAGCACACTTGTAATTGGAGTGCTGTTATTATCGACGAGCCAATTCTCTGCATATGCCCTCGAATTTGCACATAAAACTATGTGGGGAGAGAAAGGTGTTGCTCAAGGTCAATTTAACCAGGTTTCTGGTATCGGTGTTGACTCTGAAGATAAGGTGTATGTAGCAGATTTCGCCGGATATACAACCAAAATGATCCAAAAGTTTACCCCTAATGGTACTTTTATCCTTGGTTTTGGTACTTTTGGTAATGGACCTCAGTACTTTACTAATCCTGCTGGCATTGCAATAAATTCCAATAATTCTATTTACATAGCTGACTTTGGAAATCCCACATATCCAATAAAAGAATTTACCTCCAATGGTACCTTTATTCGATCCATAGGAGGATTTGGCCTTGGCCCTGGATTATTTATTAGTCCAGGTGGTGTCGGTGTGGACAAAGAAGATAATCTTTATGCAACAGACTTTGGAGAAAATAATAACGTACAGAAATTTGATCCCAATGGATATTATCTGATGAGTTTTGGGTCACCTGGTATTGGCAATGGTCAATTTAATAATCCTGCTGATGTAGCTGTGGATTCAAATAATAATATTTTTGTATCCGATTCTAGTAACAACAGAGTACAAAAATTCGATCAGAATGGAAATTATTTGATGAAATTTGGAACCTTTGGATCAGGCAATGGTCAATTTAAAGCACCCATGGATTTAGCAATAGATCCTGATAACAATGTCTACGTGTCAGATAGTGATAATAACAGAATTCAAGTTTTTGATAATAACGGTACGTATATCACTCAATTTGGAAACACAGGTGCATTACATGAAAGGATTGATGATCCGGTAGGTATCGCATTGGATTCCCAAGGTAATGTATATGTAGCCGATGGAAAAGACACAGATGTTCATGTGTTCTCTCCAATACCTTAATTTTTTATAAATTTCTATAATACTGCACTTGACTACTTGCTGTTTTACTAGTCTATATTATATTACAATGAACTAAACTAAGCTAAACTAAACTATTCTTTCAAATCTCTAACTATTACCTAGGATTTCTGCCATTTTTTTTGCATAATAAGATATTATAATATTTGCACCTGCTCGTTTGATAGCAGTGAGAGATTCTGTAATAGCAAGATTTTCATCCATCCAGTTATTCAATGCAGCTGCCTTTATCATAGAATACTCTCCGGATACACTGTAGGCTGCAATAGGATGAAGAGTATTTTGCTTTGCTGCATAAATTAAATCTAAATTGGGTATCGCTGGTTTTATCATTAGTACATCTGCACCTTCTTCTACATCTGAGTTGATTTCTCTACTTGCTTCCCTTGAATTGTTATAGCTCATTTGATATGACAGTCTGTTTCCAAATTCGGGTTTAGAGTGTGCTGCGTCTCTAAATGGCGAAAAAAAAGATGATGCCTGTTTGGCAGAATATCCCATTATTAGCGTATCCTTAAATTCATTATCATCAAGAATATCTCTTATAGATTTTACCTGGCCATCCATCATGGCTGATGGTGCTACGATATCCGCACCTGCAACCGCATGGCTTAAAGCAGTCTTTGATAGCATATCCAATGATTTGTCGTTATCTATCTCCTTTCCTTGGAAAATTCCGCAATGGCCATGTGAAGTATACTGACATAAACATACATCCGTAATTATTACTAACTTATCTCCAAAGTTTTTCTTAATGGATTTAATGGTTTGTTGAACAATACCTTTGTCATTGAATGAATTTTTTCCATTCAAATCTTTCTTTAGTGGGATCCCAAAGAGAATTATTCCCTTAATTCCAAGAGTTGAAATATGGTCAATTTCTTCTATAATTTTATCAGGTGAATATCTAAATATTCCTGGCATTGATTCTATTTCTAGATTTTTGTTTATTCCCTCTTGAAC
>DATEIH010000070.1:0-9435 GCA_035279165.1 Candidatus Nitrosocosmicus sp.
ATACCTCCTTAAATAATTCAATATTCTACATCTGCGGTCCTCCAGGCATGTTAAAATCTATGCAATCATTGTTGCAAGAAGAATTAGAAATTTCAAAAGAAAAAATCAAGATAGAAGAGTTTACAGGTTATTGACTAGAAGTGATGAGAATATTTTATAATTTATTGGAATTGGGAAATTCAATGACGGTTAAATAGTAAATAGAGTCGCTGACTCGATCCTAATTTTTTTTTAGCTGCCTTTCGTAAAGGTTTGCATTCAAAGACGAGATTGTTATGAACATAATTACTTTTGGCATAAATAAGAAACACTATCAAATAACAACTATAGGGAATCTTTATGTGAACAATAATATTTACTTTCGACTTCTAGCAGATACTTGAACCAATTATTTATCAGTTTTTAAACAGTAACTGAAAGATTAAAGTATAATTCTGAAATTTAAGATGGTAATTGTTTTAATAATTTGTTGTAAATGTTATAAAGATATGTATAAAGATCATACTATAAAATGTTCATCGTGTGGCAAAGTATTTACTTCGAAAGAGGATGAAACTGTTTGTAATGAATGTTCTCAAGAACTAGAGAATATAGGATAATTCTTTGATGTTTGTTACCGTTAATACAAAATTTACCATAGCATCTCATAGCATTAACCTGTTCCATTAAAAACAATATCCGTTTATTTAAAACCCGATCTATATTTTCAACACTATCTTGTAATTCTTATCGAAAAATACGTGGGGCCATTAGTTCTTCGATCAAATCATTCAAATTCAACTCTTTGAACGGGAAAATTTACTGGTAGTGATAAAAATATTTGATAGTACCCTCTAATCCACTGTATGTAAAGCATAGAATTAACAAATCTGATCGATATTAGCCTCCCTTTATGATGATCAAAGAAAATTATGTAGTCTAGTCTACACAAATATTGGATATCGCAACTTTTCGAAATAGATGGGGAGACATGATAGTGCCTTGTGGAAGTTCTGACATGGCTTTTTGAAATTCGGAAGTATTAAATGCTCGCTTGAAATGTGCAGCAGATTCCCATACTGCATAGTTAAAGAATGTATGACTTCCAGCAATACCTTGATGTAACTGCGCAGATATAAATCCAGGTTGCAGTTTCATTACATTGGTAGTATTCTCAAATACCTTAAGAAATATCTCTGTATCTTCTGGCATTACAATGAATTTATTTAATAGAATTACCGGACGAGCATTTTCATCATCTAACTGTGTTTTAATATTTACATTTGGATCTAAATCAGTTAACTCAAACATATCTACTATATAAAGTATCTATCTTATAAACAGGTAAACTAGCAGTCCATCTACTGTTTATATCTATACGTGATATCGCAAGGAAATTACAAGAACATTAATTTTCTTAGATATTTCTAATTAAGATACTATATCCATATTCTGTGATTATTAGTAACTATTAAATCAATAATATATGAGATCCTTTAAGGAAAGGACAAATGATGAATTTATCAAAAAACCTTCATTATCAAATACTTTAATTAACCCATGACTAACAGGCATATGAACAAATCCCAACCTATTCTAACGGTGTAGAGGTAGGAGTATTACCACTAGCGAAAGAAAAGTCATTTACTCAGGGCGTCTTGGTATCCTTCTCTGATTAGTCTCTCTATAGTTTCAGATGTAAAATCAGCAAGTTTTCCTGAAACACTATTAATGTCATCTTTACGTTGTATTTGAATTATTTTTGTTATTTTGAATGTGTTCTTAAGGATATCAATATTTCTTTTTACTTCTTCGGTTATAAATCGTCTTGGAGTATATTCCTCCAATAATATGTTTATTTTCTCCTTTAGCAATTCATCATTGTCTCCAAGGGCAATAAGCTTTTCAATTAAATTAACATAGTCTGCATGTAGGCCATCTGTTTTTGTATCATATGCTTTACCAAGTTTTATGTCAATATGCCTACCTTTAACTCCATCAAAATCTTGCGGGACCATGTTTCTAGTCGAATTGTTACTGTTTTGCTTAGGATCTAGCAAATTTACAATATATATTTCCAAATCTGGAATTCTCGGATTCGGTTCTTTTTGCTCTTGTGATTTTCTTAGGTAATTATTATTCATTTCTTTGCTCGTTATTTTTGCTCGAAACGAATCTTCAAGATTTTTGGAACCTATTCTTTTTTCCCAGAATCTTTGATGTGCTTCTATCAACTCTTTAACTGGAGTATTACTTAATAATCCTCCATCCCATAGCATTCGTCCATCTACATCTTCATAAGCATAGACTTCAGGTAAACTTGAACTAGCTATTAGATGTTTTATATCAATACCTTCATTGTATTGTATGACTATGGACTTTCCTAGATGAGAGTCACCATATTCTGATTCTCTTTTTCCTTGTTGGCTCTCATAGCTATCAAATGTAACTGAGGTTCCTTCGGCTGCATCAACGCTTACAACAAGTAATCTAGGTTGCCCTTTATCAAAGCTAGATGCAATTGGAAATTTGGCAAACTTTTCTATACTCTTTCTTAATGGTTTATTATCGTATAAAAGCCATTGATTTTGAGAATCGCAAAATTTATTATCTTGTTTTGGCGGATTAATGGGCTTGAATACGTTTTCTACACCTGATTTTGAGAATTCTTTTACTGAATAATATCTTCGTGCAGATTCCTCTGAGGCTATTAACGGATTACCTTTATCATGTTCTTTTTTCCATAGTTTTAAAGCCTTGGATATATTAGGTGTAGGAGTTGACAAATACTTCCAGAACGCCTCAAGCTTTTCTGAAGCACCATTCCATGTTTTATTTTCCACAAAATAACTAACAAGGATAGCAGCATTGATAGCGCCTATGGATGTTCCTGCAATGATGTCAAATAATGGAACATCTTTTTCATTATTAACATCTTGAATTTCTAAAATTTTTTCATAAAGGCTTTTAAAAACTCCCACCTGGTAAGCACCTAGTGCTCCGCCACCTTGCAAAACTAATGCTCTTTGAACTTGGGGAATAGAATGTTTGTTTAAGTTTGACATGATTTTACTAGCCTATATTTTAGAATTTTTAATGGGCTTGCTAAATTGGAAATTTTGTTATTACCTTTACATTTACTGTTTAAGGAGGAGATGGAATGATTATTTACTTCTTCTTCTTCTTCTTTTTTGTAACCATTTAATTTAATAGCAAAATTGTTTCTAAATTTTCTCTTTCTTTTATGGTCATTATATTTCGAAATAAGATGAAATTCTTTTTTCATTTCGATATATTTCCAATAATACTGGTTAACAAGAGTTGAGATAACAACCCAAATAATACTATTAACTATGACAGTAATTAAAAAACCATAATAAGCCATATTTGTCTCAGTTATTGTGTCGCCTCTAAGATAAGGCGTTTGATGTTTTAATATTGATTCAAATAAATTATTCAAAAGTACTACTACTCATTTTTTATTAAACAACATAGTTTATAGACAAGTGTAAGATGAGTGCAACTGAAATTTTTCAGATATATGATGGATAATTTTTTGATTTTTAATTAGTATTTTGGTTAGAACAGTACCATAAATTTGGATAGTCAAAAAGAGCAATAAGTAAAATCATACATTGAGTTCTTACCTGACAACATAGGTTCTTTAGCCAAGATGTTGACAAAAAGTAATAAGATAACATGGCCTCATAAATTATAGGTTAAGTAACACTATAATTTTTAGTAGACAAAAAGTTTAGCACATACATCTTATTCCACCGGAGGCATTTTTTGACAAAAGATGAATGAAACAGACAAGAATCTTGAAAAATTAAATGGACCATATCAAGTATTCAAAGATAAATAAACATACCACAGTAGTAATAAAGTGGGCAGAATATGATGCCATATCCAGATAGTGAATGCTACCCACAATATTTCTACAGGATGGAGGGAATTTGTGATGGATGTAATGATTTAGGTAATTTCTATATAGATTGCATTCTATATAGAATTTGTCAAATACGCAAAATATCAGTTTATGTGGTAATTTCAACGCATATTGGCTGCGAATCTAACTTATAGCGTATTATAGTCTGTTAGTGCAAATACCTCAATGTTTATCTTTCTAAAAAGATATTCAAATATTTTACCTACAGTTTTATCTAACATATCGTAACTAAAGAGGATAAAATTAGAAATTTGTTACATATTATTAATAGGAACGTGTGATGGCATAAGAACTTGTTGTGCTTCAAATTCATAATAAATATGTGGGAATTATTAAGTAGGTAACCGGGTAAGAAAATAATACATCTAAATTTTCATCTTTTTTATCATGTGAACAAATCTTTGATAAAGGGGCTGGGAACATAAAAACCATAATATCAAAGATTTGATCTTTAACTATGAGTGGTTGATGCACCCGCTTTGACATGAAATAGACATTAATAGGTTAAAACTATATCAAATATAGTGCAAAAAACTTTCTTCTATTACAACCAAGAAGAAATGATAGAAGAGAAAAGAGAATTAACCATAGATTTAAAAAACCATAATCTTTGGATCGACATAACAGATCCTACTGATGAAGATATTACAAATTTGGAAAAAAAGTTTTCATTAAACAAGAAAGCATTAGATCGAATTAGACAAAAATCAAAAAAACCAGTTGTAAAAGAAATAGAACATGATAGTAAGTTCACTATTCTACTAGAACTAAAATTTAATAATTTACAACATCTTGAATCTTCTCCATTATACTTTTTTGTAGGAGATAAATGGCTGATCACAATTCATTCAAATAAAATAGATTTAGTAGCGAAAGTAAAAACGATCATCGCAGACAGAAAAACAATTTTGGAATCTTCAATCGATGCGCTTTACTATAGTATAGTTTCTTATATAATAGAAGATTATGAACAACTTTTGACTGCAATAGAACTCAAAGTATTTGATATTGAAAAGGACGCACAATATAGACCGTCCAAAAAAGTATTAACATATTTGGATACATTGTCGAGGCAGGTCATTATCCTACGACGATATTTCTGGGATGCCA
This sequence comes from Candidatus Nitrosocosmicus sp., assembly GCA_035279165.1. Classification (GTDB taxonomy): domain Archaea; phylum Thermoproteota; class Nitrososphaeria; order Nitrososphaerales; family Nitrososphaeraceae; genus Nitrosocosmicus. The sequence goes on from DATEIH010000070.1 coordinate 5,039, forward strand.
GAAATATTATAAACTATCATGTTAATATGGAAAAAGATAAAGATGACATAAAATACCTCCAGATTGTATACAACAATATTAATCAGCTCATCGAAATGATCCAATCATATCAGGATACAATAAATTCTACAAGGGATTTATTTTCTAGTAGTATATCTTTGCAGATGAACGAGACGATGCGGGTATTGACGGTTTTTTCTGCTATCGTGTTGCCTCTTTCACTTTTGATAGGTGTGTTAGGCCTGCAGGGATTTGATTTAAACAACCTAGACACGTTACCAAGATATCTGGGCTTTTTAGTAATAGTGATGTTAGCCATAACTATAGTATCATTATTTATATTTTGGAAAAAGAAATGGATATTTTCATATGATAAAGAAATCAAAGCAAATCAAGATAATAAAAAGTAAACGAAATAAATATGATGATTGTGGGTAACAACACCGACACATTAATGAATATGGATATATACCATGAAGAATATAATGATGCCCAAAAAGTCCATAATCATAGTAAATCCAAATTCAAGTGGAGGTCAAACAGGAAAAAATTGGGATTCCTTACATGATATTTTAAAAAAATATTTTGGAGAAGACATTGAATATATATTTACGAAGAAAGCTGACGATGGCACCATTCTAACACGTGAATACCTTGAAAATGGATATAACAATATAATTCCCATAGGCGGAGATGGGATGGTAAATGAAGTTGCTAATGGATTTTTTAATATCAGGATAGATAAAGACTTTAATTTAGAAAACGTGAAAGAGAACAAGAATTCATCCAAATTTGTTCATCTTGATGCTATTAATTCAGAAGCAATATTAACAGTTCTACCTGGTGGAACTAGAAATATTTTGGTAAAGTCATTGGAATTGCCGTCGGAAATGGAGGAATGTTGTAAGGTTGTGACTTTGACAAATAATTTCAAAAAGATTGATGTTATCACTGCAGTTGTTCACAATAGAATCGATGACAAAGATGAAGGATATGCGAGTCGTGTTGTATTAAATGCAGCTGAAATAGGAGTTAGCGCGGAAATAATAAATAGATCTAAAATGGTGAGGGACAGAATTAGCAGTCGTTTGCTATCAACTATTACAGGAGTCATTACAACATTGCCAATCTATAAAAGCAATGTTTGTGAATTGATTGAATTTTTAAATGATAAAGGTAATGGCAATGCACCTATCAAATCGCTATTGACCAATATGACTATGGCGATGGTATCAAACGGTAGTGTTATGGGGGGAGGGTTTAATGCAGCGACAAAAGCTGAAATGAACGATGGACTGTTAGACACGATAATAGTAAAAAATTCAGGTGGTTTTAAAATACTAGATAAGCTTGTGGATATAAAAAGGGGTGAAGAGTCTATTGATAATCAAGATGAAATTTATTACGGTCAATCAGAAGCTATAGCACTGTTATCCGACCTTGAAAATAACATTACAGTATCAATAGATGGAGAGCCAATTGGTATTCTACCATCGTATTTCAAGGTTTTTCCATTGAGCTTAAACATTAAGGAATAGTGTTGGTAAACCTGAAAAAGCAAATTACATATTGTCAGAACTTTACAAAATGACTATAAATATTTATTTGATAATTAATGACCCGATGGGCTAAAATTTTGTGGATTTAAAATAAAATATGAACATATATCAAACCTTTATCAAGAAATTAACAAGATGTAATTGACCGCTACTTGAGCAAGATATACTACAAATATCTAGAATCTGTGTCATTTTTTCTAAAGTTAAGTTATTGTAACTCAAATTAATTCTCTATCCGAGGTTTATACTTTGCAAATTTCCTTGCTTTTTCTATGATACTATGATAAGTTACTAATTGTTGGACAACCATGCATACTACAAAAGATATCATAACAATCACAGCCAAAAGAAAAGACAGGTACCCCAAGAAATTCATAACTGCTGTAAGAATTACAGCCAAAAGAAAAGACAGGTACCCCAAGAAATTCATTGAATCTCAGTCTTATCCTTTTATTTTCTTACTTTTAGTTAATTTGTTTTTTCTCTATTATATTCGGATCCAAGATCTTTGTCAGTATCCTTTGCCTTATTGATAACAGCTTTTGTTCCAGCCTTCATCTTATCTAATGCTTTATCTGTTCCAGCCTTCATCTTATCTACTGCTTCATCTAGAACACTCTCAGATTCATCCAGTGGTCTTTCGTTCTTATTGTAATCGTCTGTTATATCGACAAGATTTTCTCCACGGTTTTCAACCTTTTTATTTTTTTGATTTTCAGACATTGCAATTAAGATAGTATAGCATTACATAAAAAGGCAATAGAATTTCATAACATCTTTCTAAAAAATACTGTTTTCTTTTGACATATTTTGTCAAAAATGGGTATCAAAAGCCGATTAATACCAGAGAGTATATATCCTGGTACTAGCAGAACCTGTCAAAAAATAAATGAAACTAGACGAAAATTAAATGATGACCAATGAACAAAACAATAATAATAGCAACTTGTTCAATGAATATCAAAAAATCAATAGATGAATCGAGAACCTAACTACTACTAAAAAAATAATAGCATTGTAAATAGCTACTAGATGTAATCACTATAAGTTACAAAAAGAATTTTCAGAGGAATACCCTTGATTCTCAAAAGAAGTAGTAGTCAATCCTTCCAATCAACAGGGAGATCTGATTTATTTTTTTGATATTTTATATCGAGATAACTTATTGTATATGCTATATACTACTGGTATTTAATTAAATATCTCAATCAAGAAATTAACAACATGCTTACCTAACAACTGATTCTTTACTAGATAGCTATTTTTGCATTATAATTTAAAAGATGTGCATATGTGTCTATCTACGTTATAATTAAGAAGATACATTTCCAAATAAATTATAATAAAAATCCATTTTCAAGCTATTCCTGCTTCCTCTTTTTTTAATGGTATTTCTTCCTCTTTTTGTTCTGTCAATGGTTTTGAAGACTTTTCGTTGTTACCAGTTTTAGGTTCTAAAGTATTCTCAGATGGGATTTGTTCTTCTAATAAGGTGGAGGGAATATGGTCATTTTCTATACTTGATTCTTTATATAATACCGCAACTTCCTTTTCTACTTGTAGTTCTGCTTCTTCTCTTGTTGGTTGGATAAGTGCATCCTTAATCGTATCATCTACTACGTCATCTATTACTCCGTCGATTTTAGTTGAGTCATCAATAATAGATACTTTATCGAGTTTAGTATCAGAATCTCTAGTAGCCTCTATTGGCTTTGGTTCAAAAAGTTTTTTATATTTGTCAACTGCTTCCATCTCAGATATATTAAATCTAAGAACCTTTCCATCATAGCTTTCTACTGCACTTTGCGGAATACTAAAAAGCTCTTTATTTACTATACCCCTTTGAGTTAAAACTAGCCCATTTGAAACTTCTTGAACTTCGCCAAAATCCGCGTCTTCTAATCCTCTTGCTTCTTTTTTTATGACATCCGTCCAATCGATACTTGAACTCATGATATAATTTATTAAACATATTATAAATAAGTCAACAAATACAATTGTGCTAAATCAATTGCTCTGAGATTATTGGTTGTTAGCAAATTTACTCTTTTTTTATATGATACTCTTGTGAATTGGTATTTGTTAAATAACATTATATTTTTGTGAAACACATTTGAGTCTTTCCAATCAATATCTTCAATCCAATTTAGTTTCGTTTGAATCAAATATACCGCTGCTTATTCACATGATGAAAATATAAGAACATTGTCACCCTATGTGAGAATTATATTGCTAAAATGAGAAGATCGATACAGGTGTCTTCATTATTAGAGCTACCTGCAACATTGAATCTAATCACAAAGAATTATACACATTACATCAACTTTGGTGGACCCAAGAACTATATCAGTCAGATCTCTAAACTGGATTCGATTATTAGTTTGCTAGATATACACTTAGCCATAAATCTTTGTCTTCTAGTGTTTAGAAATCTTCTTCTGTTGTATAATGCTCATTAAATCCTTTTATATTTAGCCCGATAGCACCAAAGTTATGGTAAATAATTTCAGCTTAAAAATATTGGGCATATCAACAACATTTGCATTAGGTATTTTTCTGTTAATAGGATCTAATTCCGATGCTCTTGCAGTTGCTAATCATTCTATATCACTTAATACATTAAATGGATATGTGGACGGAGTGATGGTTTCGTATATAGTAACCGATACATCTGATAATAAAACCGCTGCGTCTATTACTGAGAGTCAGGGACATAAAATAAACTTTGCTCCATTATTAGCATCAGTACCAAATCAATTCCTTCAACAAGGATATGACTTTCTTAATGGGATCAAGGGAGAAGGGCCATTTGGTTTTCAGCTTCCAGTTGGAACAGCG
>DATEIH010000071.1:0-21980 GCA_035279165.1 Candidatus Nitrosocosmicus sp.
AGACAATAGAGTACGGCCTTTCTGGAAATCATTCTTCTCCAAACATATCCATCAAATTTTGATATTTCTTTAAACTCTCCTTTAAATTCGAAATTTTGATGAGGATTAGGTCCAACCCTTTGATTATACCATTACTACATAGCTGACTACCTGTAAATTGAATGTTCACTTAATTTAATATAGCTTTAGGTATTTTATTTAATCGATTACAATTCATTCTACTAGTCGGATAATCAGCCATCACCTGAATTATGACAATAGGCTTTATGGGTTACATGGGATGTATAATTAAATCAGCTTTCAAGTAAAAGAAAGACCTATCTATTAGATCGCCTTTGTGTATAGGATATTATCCATGCAATACAAAAACATTGTGACTAAAAATGTAATCAATGGCATCGCGGGTTTGACTTTACTCATTTTAGCAATATCTTTAGGAACTTTACTCATTTTAGCAATATCTTTAGGAACACAAACACCTTCTAGTGCACAGGTTTCACCTGAAATTAAAGGAAATAACAACAATACAACTATTTTTGATAACAATGCATTTCAAGGCCAGAATTATATAAAACTTTTGGCACAAGACATGGAGAACCACCTTGAAAAAGCTGCGACAATACTTGAACTCACAGGTATGTTACCAGAAGTTAAAAATTTAACCTCTGTAAATATGCTTGACGAACCAACAGGACAGCTAAAAGGAATTCCCCAAAACGCAGATATCCTTAAAAGACAAGTAGCAAAGGACATTTTGGAAAAATATGGAGAGTTTCAAGTGGTGTTCTTTTTGATGCCAAATGGTGATATATATATTGAGGAACCATTTTCTCTTCAGAAGAATCTCCCTAAATCCAATTTCGCATTTAGAGACTATTACAAGGGAGCGATAGCTAATAATGATACTTTCCTAGGTAATGTAATAGTATCTGCATCCACCGGAAAGAATCAGGCAGTGATGGCAGTGCCCATCTATTCAGGAACAAATGGATCTTTAGCAGGAATATGGGCAGGCGGCTTGGATATGAGTGAATTTAACAAGAGCCTTCAGTTATTGAATCTGACCAACAACGAACGTATATTATATGTTGACAATCTTGGTCAGGTGGTTGCTAACTCAGACATGCAATCATCTAACCGAAACGAAACATTTGCCAATTTGCAAGCATTCAAAAATGCTATTAATGGGAAGTCAGGCACCGTTAAAGAACTAGTTAACGGCACCGAGATGCTAGTAGCGTATTATCCAGTCAAAGCTCTTTCCAACCATTGGGCTGTTCTGTTAATTCAACCAAATAATGACAATTCTGTTATATCATCCAGTAATTATGTAAGAGCCAATAATAGTATAATGGAAAACGATAAACAAAAAGAAATGCAATTACAAAATACATCAAGCTGATAAATACTCACTTTGGAAATCAGTCAATTACAGGTACAGTCACACAATAGATATCATATCCAGAATTACCTATTTTTTATGACATATTGATCCTTTAATATAGGAAATTGCTAAAAATTTCATTTAAAAAAAATTAAAACATTCTGAAACAAAAAACTGAACCCTGAATATTAAAGGTTTTATACAGAGGAGACTTGCGCGAGCGGAAAGATAAAATTATACGGGAAAATCAACTGAGTGTTCCATTATGGTTATCATCCAATTAGAGTCACTTCATTAGCAGATATGACAAAAGGAACGAATTATAACACTACAAACACTATTTGATATTTTACCTTTAAGCACGCTCAAAGTCTAATCTGCTTTCAATGAGGTTTTTGAGGTTGCAATTGTGGCTACAGATTACATTGGTGAAATTAATATCTTAGGGTTTAAGGACGTATCGTGATGACATGGTTTCTTGCATAGTGGACAATTCTTTCTATCTGCATTAATACAACCACATATATGATCTGCAGGAGAGTCTTTTAAAGCCTTTATAGATTCTCTATTTCTGGTACAGGATAAACATATGGTGTTAGTAGTTCTAGAGTATATCATACCGCCACAAATCTCACAGGTTTTCATTTCTCTGATTCTGTATGGATATTATTGTTAAATAGGTAGCGGATTAGGTGATTTATGAACCAAGTTTCCTCACAAGTACCACACATAAATGAATCATTTAGTAGTTGTATAAGATTATAAGACATTTAACATTTCAATATTGTTCGGATAATACTTGTTAAACTAGTATAGTATGGTGTTAATTAGAGGATATAGCAAATATTATCTACTTTTTTCATATTTCGTTAAGTCAAATAATGCAACTTTACTATTATCTCTTGTTAAGCCTATATGTTTCCTGGATATAACCAACGTCTAAACAAGCGACTTAAAATAGGAAGTGCAAAATAGGTAAGCAAAACTACCAGTATTGCACTAAAAATTGCAGTGTTTGCGAAGAGGGACCATTCTCCGATAACGGGACTCAAGAGATATCGTGAAGCGATGCTAATAAAATAGGCTGCAAAGAAGATAACAATAGCCATTTTCCATCTCGGTGGTGGAGATTGGCTAAGGGTTTTCATGCCCGGAAGTGTAAACCAAGTTTCCAAACCGGTAGATGTCTCGTAATGTCTGGTAGAGTATTGGTTTACTTCCTCTATTAGTTTTAATGTCTCTTTAGAGTTGTCCCATTTTTCCATATCCGCTTTGCTATCAAATTTACGGATTATATATCGATAAGATGGATTACCTTTACCAGGAATGATTATTGTAATGCTACGATACCCTGGCGCACTCCTCTGAAGTGCCAGATAACGCTTTAGCCAATTGTCGTAATCTTTCTCATGTCCAGGTTTTATATTTCTACATATTACGGAAGTGACCTCATTCTCATCTATGTCTGACATTTTACTTGCATGATTTGCTATTCTGTTGTTTGACATATGTCTTGCGGCACAAATATTGCGGTACATCATCTTCGGATTTACCATAAAGCATTTTCCGGTGGGATTAAGTTACGTATTGTATGCGAGTTCGGTGGAATGAATGACAGCTCCTGGGTTAATCAGCTGTTGAAAACTATTTATTGATTTTTCTTCCTTACCACTAAAGGTCATTGACTGATGAAAATAATCTTGCTTGTTCCTTTGGCATTCTGAAATTTTACAATAAAATTTCGATTCGTCTTTCCGAAGTCACCAGTCGTCTTGTCAGCATTGTTTCCTTACATTTTCATATACTTCCTCTAAACTCAAAAGCAGTCAAATAAGATAGTGGTCTCAATTGACATTCAGCTACTTTGTGACGGTATTATAATGAAATCCGCGCTGATTTTGGCTCTATAATACAGATTTTGGATCCTCATCAGTAATTCTTTCCTTGTTTTATAGGCGTTGCAAATGATAATTGGTATCCATCGGGTTCTCTTATATGAAAATATCGTTCTTTCCACGGTGCATCTTTAGGCTCATTTTCAAATGATATCATATTTGATATCTCTTTATTGCCTTTAAGATATGAATACAGTTTATCTACATCATCAGTATGGAAAATTATTCTTCCAAAGTGTCCCTTATCAATATAATTAGTGGGATTACTAATATTTGTGTCTAGATTTAATTCTAAATTTAGATATGCTGAAGTATTATTACCAATATTATAGGTGGTAAAAGAATCGTCTGATGATCCACCATATACTAATTTAAAACCTGGTATTTGAGAGTAGAAATTACATGACCTTTTCATATTTTTTATTATCAAAGTTACAGCAGATATTCTATATACGTCAATCATGTCCTCCTAAGTAAAGATGTTTTATCTCATATATGACTCAAGCATCTGAATTTACGGCTTTGAAGTCCATAAACAACTAAAATCCTAAAGTCAACAACCCTCATTTTAAAGAAAAAGTGAAAACGCCTCAGGAGTTTCCGAAGATCCGGCAATGTCGGAGGCATAGAGACAAATTTTGTTATCTGCAAGATTACTAAAAATTGCAATGTGAAGATATCACCAGAGGCCCGAAGTCCCCTGCTATACTTTATCCCTATATGAAGGAAAAGTATCACATACATTAAAAAACGAGGAAAAGATCGCGAACTTTCACTCAACTAAACGAGAACGACTGATCATGATAAAGTCCAGTATGGCATAAGGGTTCGGCGGAAAGGGTCATAGATCTGTGAGTGATCCAATATCTAGTTCTGGGATTTCCAAGAGATCCATATTTTAATTCTATATTATATTTTAATCATCTCCGCCAAATCAACAACCCATCAGAAGTATGTTTTAATTATTTATATCATTATAACATAACAATCATGTGACTAAAACAACCATCCTAATATTACTGGGAATTCTTAGCATTGCGGTTTCAGTTAACACCGAGACTTTCAATCTGGTAGTAGCACAATCATCAATAGAGAACTCTTCAAATTTAACTTCTCCAAATAATCCCAGCGTAACAATAGGTGAATTATTAAACGGAACAAACACACAAGAAAATATTTCTAATGAGTCAGACAGTAATTTTGGATTGCTCTAACAATTACAATTTACGTGACATGGACTTTTATATATTATAGCACACACAAACTTGGAACGAATGTGAAATTTCATACCATTTCATAGCAATTATTGAAAATACCATAATCATCTGTATTTATTATCTCCCATGAGATTTTTAGTAGGATATAGTGTTATTGTCAGATGTGGAAACCGACTTAAAATCCTTAAACAAATTCCGTCCTGATCGGAGCTGTAACAATCAGTGTCATAGTCTGATATGTATTAAAGACATCTAAATAGAATTTGTAGAATTTAACTTCAGGAATTGTCAATAATCTAAAAGCGCTTTTATTGAATAAGGCTATATTTTCTTGCGAAATTATAATTCTATCCGATAAAAGCATTAAATTTTGTATAGCATATTATTTAACCTATGATCATTTTAGAAGAGAATTCGATACAATGATGAAATGAAATTATTTTCAGGATTCTACCATTCAATTTTCACGAAGAAATGCAATCTGCTAAAAAACGACTAAAAAAATAAAATATGTTTTACTGATACGGTTCAGGTTCAGGATTTGGTTCCGGGGTGGGCTCCGGGACAGGTTCTGGCGTAGGTTGTGGTTGGGGATCCGGCGAAGGATACGGCTCTGGAGTTGGTGGAGGTTCAGACAAATCTTTAGATAAAGTAGACCCAATAAATCCATTCAATACAAAATTTTCCATATATTTATTATTAGATAATAATATTTCTGCTTTTCAAATTCTGAGCTCTATTTTGTTTTTTTATTAATCAAAACTAGCAACAACCAAAAACTATTGGTATTGATATATTTACTTGATTTCTAAATCTTAATCAATTTAGATTCTTAACAATCAATAGGCAAAACTTGTGATCGAATTCCTTAGCCAATTATAATCTAAAATATTAGATTTTATTTTTATGGCACAAGTCACTTTATTAGTGTAAAGTCATCTTACTATAAGATCTATTTAACATATATTCTTTCATTTTAAGTATGACACATATAGCAAATGTAATAGAACTAGTGGGCTCATCTGAAAAGAATTGGGAAGATGCTGCTCAAGTAGCATTAACTGAAGCGACAAAAACAATTCACGGTATAACTGGAATTGAGTTAACTGACATGACAGCTAGAGTGGATCCAAATACTGGAAAAATAAGTGATTATCATTCTACGGTAAAGATCTCCTTCGGAGTGGACCGTTCCTAATGATTCGCAGATGAGAAACTTTCTATTTCCTTTTTGCCGTTTCAATTTAAGAATTGTTTCTTATAATATTGAAACAAGCCAATTTGATTTTATGTATAAGTATAATAAATCAAATCATACAATCTTATATTTGGGTCTATAGATACCAATTATTTCTTTCTTAGTTTTCCATTGTCATTTTTAGTTATCAAATTTTCTCTATAATACCGTTTAGTGAAGAGAATTTGATTGTATGTGTATTTACAAGTTGGGTTGCGACATCCTCCTATAACTATGGACCTATCTATTACTACGATTAACTTAACAAATTCTGTGTTAAGATTTTAAATAATCCTTTGCTAGCTGAAAATGATACAAATGTAACTCAGGATAAAATATGTTGGTATAGGAAAAGGATTTAAAGATACTTTGAAACTTTAAGTTATGAAATATACATTACTCTTAGTTTTACCATTGGTTTTTTTGATGCCTATAGCACAGACTGTATCAGCTGAAACTAACATCATGGACAAACTTACCAAGGCGTTTCAAATGTTAACCTCTGGTGACAAACATGCAATGGGCAATATGACTGAAATGGCGGATAACAAGACAAATCCAATAAAAAGCTTGATTGCAGAACTAAAGTTCAGATCTGGATTAGATACTTATGTGAATTTTGAGCCTCAAGGATACGGAATTTATCAGGAGAAAGAATCTAGTATTTTTAAGCCTGGTGAGGAGTTGATTCTCTACATCGAACCTAAAGGCTATGAATACGGTACTTTATTGGATGAATCTGGTGATAAACTATATACTATTGATTTTGCTGTAGATTTTGCAATCTCGGATGAAAGTGGAAACATACTAACAAGTCAACAAGGTATTACCTTAGATGAAATCGTTTCACACCATAAAAATAAAGAATTGTTTATACCTTTCACCATCACACAATCAAGTCCATTTCCAGATGGTAACTACATTATTACGTATGTAATTCACGACAAAAACTCTGGCGCCAGCTTCGATATAGTAAAGAATATTACCATTGCAAGTTAAGAACCATCTCAACTTCTTCCTTTTATTTACAATTCTATTTTTTTATATTTACAGTCTAGTACTATTACGATAGTATTTAATGTGTTCATCTTATGGATTTATTATTTAATTTGCAACTACAACTACAAAACTAATGTTTTCATGAGATTAAGTTCTGCATATTCCCCGGGTTCGGTGGTATATGAAACAAATTTAACTCAAATTCTCAAACCATATGATGGCAATGTGATAAAGTCCAGTCCTGGAGCCCTGCTTTTCATTGTAAAAATTCGTCCCATCAATCATCAAACTGTAATAGTTTAGTATTAGACATATAGTGCACACATATGCTGGTTATAATTTTATTAAATCTACTTTGTACATCCATGTTATGGATTTACCTTGGGGTGATCCCCGTTCAAATAAATTCGCTACATCAATAGGGTTGATAACATCAAATGGCCCTCATGGTCACGATATTATGGCATGTGAATGGACGCATCATCTTTCTTACAGACCAGGGCTTATCGCCGTTTCATTAGGACCCACAAAAGCCACAGTCAAAAATATCAGAACGTCAAAAGAGTTTGGCATTAGCCTGTGTGCAACTGATCAGACAATAATTGCTAGTGTGGCGGGAGGATATAGTGGAAGAGACTATGACAAAATTAATGCTTTGAAGGATTTGGGGTTTCAGTTTTACCAAGCTAACAGCATAGATGTATTGATGTTGAAAGGGGCTTCATTAAGTGCAGAATGTAAGTTATTCAAAGAGGTCACCTTTGGGGATCATGTAATGCTCATTGGAGAAGTATCAGACGCAATACATAATTCTAAAAAAGAGTCGTTAATATACAATAATGGAAAGTATTGGTCCATGCAATCCATAGCAAAGCCTAATGAAGAGACACGTAAGAGTATAAAAGATATTTTGGAGAAACATAGAAAACACTCCCAGAAATAACTATGAAATTCAGAAAAACCAAGTTATTTAAAAAAAATGTATTAGGCGCTGGAAGAGGGATTTAAACTCCGTAGCTATACTCGAGGAGACCATCACAAATAAAATTTCAAAACCATCTCAAAAGATAGTTAATTCTAAAAGGTCACAGAAATACCCAGCGGTTACCAGGACATATATATTTCCGGTTGATTCCTATTTGTAATTTCTCCCTACTTGAGATTTGTGACAGATACAGCATAAATCAGTTATGGGCCAATCAGGTGCGATCTGATTTAGTGTGAAGTCCTTTTCAAATAGAACAATGTACAATAAGAATATATAGTAAGACTTCTCTATTTCTTATTGATTGCAAACTCATACAAAAACAAGAATGTTAGAATCAACCAGTGCCAATAGAGAGAAAGAGGAATTAGAATTCAGTACTCAACAGGAAATTATGGATTACTATTACCTCAAATATAATCATGATCATAGTTTTGTAATCGGTGATAACAAATTAAAGCGTAATATTGAAGTTATGATAGGTAAGCAAACTCTGTATTGTACTTTTCATGATAATCGTAATGCAGACCAGGGATGTGAACATATTAGATTTATCAAAATGTTGAAAGAAATACAAAATTAATCTGTAGTTTCTTTATTTGCGATTTTCAATATTTTGAACTTTTGAACCTTGGACTCTTTTAATTTCTTCATATAATGAGTTTTCTGATTGGACCAGTTCTTCATATTCTATTGTCTCAAACTATTTCTACAATAAAATATCTCCAATATGCATATAATTAGTATCAGCCAAACGAAATAAAGTACCATCTCCTTAGTGAAACAATCCTACAAAAGTTTTATTTGAATATTTATCAAAAAATGTGAATATTCTATAAGAAATTATCAAAAATCTGTCGACTCCGATTTGGTTCATAGGGTAGTTTAAGTATATACTAACTTGCAATTGCTAAAGAATTCTTTTTTTTAGACTTATATGAGTTATTAAAGGTTCTGGGATTGCATGAAACAAGTTTGACTCCACTTTGCAACTCATTCTATACTTATCTTTCCATCATTTTATGCGATTTAATTATGACATAAAATAAATTTTGAAATTTACTCTGTTCATTAAAATAAATTTTGAACAAATAACTGTGGGAGATTAATCTTGAGGATTACTAGTGTTGAAGAATAGCCCTAAGTGTTAGTAAATTTTAACTTATTCTATAATGAAATTACGAAAAGTTTGATAGATTTGATTTAATTGTCTCTTTGCATTATATCTTTTTGTAATGAGTCTATGGTATAGCAAAGAAGCACCAAAGTTCATTGACAAAAAGAGTAAATCAGTGCTTCATCCCTTTACTGTAAGAGGATTCAAAGGATATACCCTGAATGTGTATCAAGGATGTCAACATAGGTGTGGTTATTGTTATGCTACATATGAATGGTCTCCAGAATTTTATGATAAGATTTATACAAAAAGTAATGCCCCAGAGATACTTGAAAGTCAATTAAAAGAATGTAGATCTAAAGTTATACAACCTGTAATGATTTCATCGGCTACAGATGCATATCAACCAGCAGAACAAAAGTTCGAATTAACAAGAAAATGTGTTAGAATTCTACAGAAATACCATATTCCTTATTATGTATTTACAAAATCGACGTTAATATCAAGAGACATAGAACTCCATCAGCAATACAAAGATAATTGCTTTTTAGTATGGTCAATTACAACCTGTAATGAAAATATAAGGCGTATAGTAGAACCTGGAACTCCACCTGCATCTGCAATGTTTAAAATAATAAAAAGATTTAGTGATGTGGGAGTTCGTTGTGCTGTAAACATTGATCCCATTATTCCGCTAGTTACAGATTCAATGAATGATATTGATTTAATACTTGACAATTGTCTTAACTCAGGGGTTAGATACATTTTAGGAACAACCTTAAGGCTAAGAGCAGACATATGGGAAAGAATGAAAAGTATATTTAAGATACTAAATAAAGAAGAAGAAGGAATTAAAGAATACAAAAGACTTTTCCATTTTAATGAACCTCTCAACCACGGCTATAATCTTGCTGTAGACAATGCTTACTTAAACATCATTTTGAAAAATCTAAAAGAGGGAGTAATAAAAAGGAATATGTATTTTGATTTTCCTCAACTAACTGGAAGCAGAAATGTTGGAATTAGCAAATCAAATAATGATAATTCAAAACAACTCACATTGATGAATTTCATTTAGATTATAAAGTAAATATATTAGATGTATATGCATCAATTTACTACCTATAAAATTAGAAGTAGATTAACACTTTTCTCTATCCTCTTTATGATTGTCTTAACGACTTTGCATTCTTTATCTTCTTCATAATCATATAATATAGCAACATGTTTCACTTTGATTATCTGCTAGTCTCCTGTGCGGGTTAGATAGCACTTGCTTAGTCTGGTGAAGGGATAATAGCGACTGTAACGGTTTAGTACTTGAATCTAATTGATATGTGTCTTACCCTTCATTTATCATTTGTAAACAATTAGCTGTCAGATGTAAATCTTAGTATCCTGCTTTTTATATCGTTACTATTCATGTTAACCGAATCGGTGATATGAAAACAGTAATCTGTAAACGTAACAGTCAAACTGACTCATTACAGTACTCATTAAAGCAGGAAACAATTAAGAAAAATGAAATGGGTGTTCCAGTTTCTTAAAACCTCAACTTTGATGTGTAACGATGGAATGAAGACCATGCTCTAGTTGTAATTGTAATGGTCAAATTACTGCTTTTTTGTCATTTGAAATCAAAATTATAGATAAATATAGATGAAGCATTCAAACAACTATTCTATAATATTGCATGCTTTGAAGTCTTTGCAGAACAGGAAATTTATTATGATGCTAATGGATGAGGATGAATCTAGAGATTCTATACCATCTGAATGCAATCTCGCTAGAGGAAATATAATACAATATATTAGAATCTAATGAAATTTCAAGTTGTAATGCATTCTAAAAGTAAGGAAAATAGTTTAGAATCGGAATATGAGTCTAAAAGCACAACCCGTAATTCTTATGATAAAAATAAATAGATAAATAAGACATTGTTACCATGTATAATATTATAATATGAAACAGTTATTAGAATATCTGATTAAAGCGTATGAAAGGGATTGGGATATTAAGAAAAGTCTTGAAGATAATGCATCCAAGTTAATCTTAACAAGCGGGATAATAATCCCGATATTCTTTGGCTTGGTATTGATTAGTGACAAAAGTCTTGATATTGTTCAAATATTTTTTCTACTATCAGTTATTTTTTTTGGAATGATGTCAATACGATATGCAATAAATCTGATAAGACCTACCTCATTTTCAAATATAGTGGATATTAACAAGTTTATTGACACCTCCACTGGGGAACTTGATAATATCTCAATATCAAAATTTGAGAACAGGGACGAGAAAGAATTTGAAGAATATGTAATTCAAATCTATATCAAAATGACTGATTCTAATAGGAAAGAAAACAACCGGCTTGCTATGATTCTTAACAAGTCATTCAGGTGCTTAAAGTTTTCACTCTTATTTATTTTCTTATTTGTTCTCTCCATATTCTTCTTTTAGCATGTTGATTATTCTCACGACAGGGAATATCAAGAATTGAGAAATAGTCTGAATTATAGCAAAAAGTATCTTTAATTATTTTTATTTTTATTTTTCTATCAAATGCAATGGAATGCAAGAAAATTATAGCAATTAGTAAAAAGTTAAACGAGTAAATCAAAATGATACGATCCGTCTACTTCTATTCGTTGCAATCATCATAGTTTCATAATAGTATTATGGCCCCATTTACAAATATTTACAATCCAGAGAACTGATCTCTTTATTGTAGCATATGTTTCGTTTCTTCTTTTTGACTCTTTTTATCTTTGCATAGGAGAGCAACTGACTTATTTCACGTATAGATTCAGGTCTAAATATATTTAGGAGAAAATTATATTTATCCTATACATCGTTACTGTAGCAATATATCTAATTAAGTGGGATTAATTTCCGTATGGTATAATCGTTTGGAGGAAATATTAGGATATACGTCTGGGTCTGATAAGTTTTTAATAGTATAATATCTATCTAAATATATAAAGGGTCTGGATATCTTTTTGGATCAAATTGGTTTGTGACACAAATGAAATGCTATATCATCTAATATCATAAGCTATATCATTCCTGAAAAGATGATACTACCGACCAACGAGTTATAGACTGTCTGACTGCTGATCAGGGATTCTCTTTCCATTCAGTTGAAGTATCAACAATTTGTAGCTCTATTCTTGCGTCACAAATGAGATATGCTCCACTATATGCAATTTGATACGCTTCTCTCATTTCCTTGCAATGAGATCCGTTAACTAGCATCATCAAGGCTAGCTGGAGAGTGTCTAAGAGGCACCCAACACAATACTTGATGCAAAACCATCAGGATTTCTTAGATGTGGTCTCTCATTCGTCAAATCACTCTTACAGTTTCTTTACAAACTCTGGACCATTGTTTATCTTTTGGCACAGTAACCCCTCTCATTGGTCTTTTGAAAGGAATGTATTCACAAACTTCCCAATATCCTTAAATCGATCCATTCATTGGTGTAAGTATGAATATTAAAAAGATTTCCAGTGTGTGTATAATGGGTTTGACTATTTTTATGTTAACGGTCACAGTCACAGCCATCTCTATCACCCCAACAGTAGTTGCTCTGAATATGACCGGTGGTAATATGACTGGACAAATCGGTAGCTCTCAAGCAGAAGTTGAGGCCCAGTGTTCACTTAGCCCCGCTTGTATTACATGAAATTACAATCTGAATTATCGATGTCTAACGCAGACTCTGAAGTCGACGATAAATTTATAGCCTTTATTTGCTCTAAATATTAGTGATTTATCAGACAGAAAGAAATATCATTACTAAAACTAGTATCGCATTTGGTGTATGTGAAACAAATTTAATTCATTTTATCACTAAGATTAAATCATGAGGGTATTTCCATGGGGTTCTTTTATCAGCATAATGTAGTTGACTATCTATCAGTGACCAAATGAATGGAGATGAGACTGATTGACATTCTAAGTAAACATGATGAGACAATCTTTAATTCATAGAATACACATCAACAAATATAATGGTTTTAAAGATTTCAATAAACCTTTCCATTATCGTTTTATTTTTTTTTTGTCTACTGTCATGGTCTTTTGACAAACAGCATAGAATAACATAAAACATTATCAAAATAACTTGATTCAGTACAAATGGCCAAAAATTATTGTTCCTTAGTTCCAACGCGAATAATGTAAGTGGTAAAGTACTATCTTATTCTTTTAATTATGAATGGATCATGAAGTATATCATTAATAGGATCATAATTCAAATTGCCATACTGGCTGGGATCACAGTTATATAGTTGAATATGAACCAAAATAGATATAAAAATGATAAAAATGATAATACCTGCAATTTTTCTTGTGATCTTGGTGCTAGGTTCTAATCAATTGGTAGCAAGTGCGCAAGAAAATGAATTTACTATTACCTTAAATCCTGGTGCAACTAACAGGGAAAGCCAGAATCCTATGTCACCATCTGCCAATATTACTATAACTGCGGGTACCAATGTTACTTGGATAAATAATGATATATCCCCCCACATGCTAGTATCTGGAACCCCAGAAGAAGGTCCAGATAACATCTTTTATGGTAGCTTTTTTGGAGCAGGAGAGAATTATACGGTAACCTTTGATGAACCAGGCCTGTATTCATACTATGATCCGGTGTCGAATCATCTTAGAGGAATAATAACTGTTGAGAATCCTGGATTTTCCTCTGATCAAGGTTTGAACATAGATACCTCAAGTGCAGGTGGTACTGATGATAACATCGCAGTAGGTTCAAATACATCTGACTTTGTAGGTTCTAGTACAAATAATTTTAACGTCTCAGATGGTGATATTGCCACATTGCCGTCCTCGTCATCTTCCTCATTGCCCTCCTTCCCTAGCTTTTCCACAGATAATACCACTAATCAATCTTCTATTTTATCTTCAATAGTCTCGGATCAGACCCTTAAAAATATAATAAAGAAGGTCGGTCCCTTGATCGGTATATTGATGGGCGGAAGTGATTCTTCCTCACCTATATCATCACATTCTCCACTCTCTTCCTCTTTCTCACAATCAAATGAGTCCTTCGGTGTTAGTGACACTGATAATCAATCTTCATTCTTTCCGTCTACTACCCAATCCTCAGAATCACATCATACCCTTGCAAACATTTTCAATAAGATTGGACCACTGCTTAGTCTTTTGATGAATGGAAATAATTCATCTTCAGATAATATGAATGATGGTCAAGGATTGTCTGCGTTTTTTTCAAACGATACAAGTGATACATATGACAATTCATCTTCATTATCTGCAACTAATGATTTTGGAACCAGTGAATCTACCTATGCACCATCCTAATATGTTTCTGAATTTAGCTTGATAAATTCTCACATTAGGAGAATAATTCTATTTCGCCTAAACCGATAATTCGATAATTATCCCATACTTTATGACATCTTGAGACCTTCTAATCGAAAAGCTGCACTGGGTTCCATGAAGTAAGTTCACTTCCTTTTCTTCATTAGATATAAAAATATATTGTATTTTGCATGATAATATCAGAATATAAGACCATTACTTAGAATATGATACTCAGCACACATTTTGTAGAAATAAACAGTAACGAGTGTCAAAACTATAATATATTTAATTGTAAACTTTTCTATTGTAGTGAGTAATATAACTCAAGGCTACAAGGTTAAGACGGTCTTCATTATAACCATTATTATGACGTCTGGTGGAATAGAAGCAATATCAAAAAGTAATTTCTTTTTTATTTTCACTTGTAGGTATTTACTTGCATATCTTAATTGCAATAAGGTAAGATTAGAAATTTCGTGGAACTAATTAATTCCATCATTCTTCTATTTACTAACTTTCAAGTAGTCTAATATGCAATAATACTTATTGTATTACATGTTGTTACTATCTATAGGTATCTCCTTCGGTATAAATCGAGTGAATTTCCACATGGGTTTGATAATCAATCTTTGGGAAGAAGTTTCTATATAATAAGGGATTAATCTGTCTTTACTCGGTCTGGTTTATTGTAATTCACTATGCTAATCTAAGTTCGGGTCCGGATGTTAGGGGAGGAGGAAGAGGAGGATGGGAGTGCTGATATCGGCCCACCAGACGGATTATATCTATTGATATAATCAAGCTAGACGTCGAAAAAGATCTCTACTTTAAAAGCCAGATATAATCCGGTTCATTGCCAACAGTAGACTTGACTAAACCGATGCTATTATTTAGTAGAGCCAATGATTTGCTTTGCGTATTGTTGAATAATATTATTTCATGGAAAACCCAATTACCATCATCACCCGGTCTTCCTATAGCAGAAGTAATCCAAGCAATACTTTCTCCATCTTGAGTCTCGATTGTCCCATTACCTGTACTCTGGATTAATTCATCAGATAAGTGAGTGCTTATATAAGTCTGATTGTTAGTAACATTTCCTACACCTTTTAGGATTCCCTGGTCTGAGGATTGTTCCTCGGTCACTAGATAAGGGGTCAATGATATATTTTTTGAACCCAAGAACATAGTTTTATTAGCGCTATAAATTGAATCGGCTGGATCCAAAGGTGCGGTAATCTGTTTGTTAACACTTGGTTGAGGAGTCTGGGAGGTTTCTGCCGGACATGAAATACCTGGACTACCATCATGACAGCTCATCATTCTTGGTGTTTCATCAGAAGGCGGTACTCCGGCTGAACATAATATTTGCCATGTAGCAGGCCCAACAATTCCATCTGCAGTCAAATTATTATCTGTTTGAAATTGTTTGACAGCTGCATCTGTACCGGGTCCAAAATCTCCATCTACAAAAGCTCTATCTATATACCCTTTTTCTACTAATAGATTTTGTAAAGTAACAACAATCTCACCTGCGTTACCTTTCTTAAGTGTTTGAGTATTAGGATCACAAGTTGTAATGAGAGAAGTCTGTGCTAATAAATCTGTGCCAAAATGGGGTAGAACTCCCACAGTAGAGATAATCAACAAAAATAGAGGTAATGACGACTTTATCATTCTATTCAAATAGGTTCTGTGAAATATGGTGATTTAAATAGATTTGGATTACAAAGTGACCCACTTCCCACTTTCATTATCCCCTGATTGATCATCCTCTGATTCCTCACTTTCCTCATCATCACCAAGATAACAAATTCAGTACGGGAGTAGAGTAAATTAGAATAGATTTTTGATCGAACAATAACTTTAGTTTGTCTTGAAAATTGACATAGTACTGTCTACTTTCTTCTGTGTCGGGAACTATTATCAAGTACACTTTGTCTTTATCAGCATAGGCTCTATTACCTTGCCGATTAATCCAGTAACCATTTATTATATTATTATCTTCAGTATTATCGTTACTACAAATGTTATCTGGTTTGGTGAAATTAAGTCCCATACGGCATGAGGGTTTGGGCTTATGTGACAACAGGCACAGATGTCTGAGCACTTAATTACTCATTATCATTATATTACCGGAACTATAATAATTTCAACCTTTAACAATTATTATAGGTAACTGGCATATAAATAAAAATCGTAGTAGAATGAGCTTGAGAGAAAAAATGTATATTAATTTAGTAAAGAGGATATAAGAAGAAACGGAAGTCGCAATAAAATCGTCTAATTAGCTTCAAAGAGTATCCTTGAGTTGTATTAAAAATTGCTCCCAATTTGATGCTTTTCTACACCGTATTTAAATAATATTCTCTAATGAAAATACAATTGAATGAATTATTAAAATTTGAGTTTATGACTGTTGTATATTTATTTGAAGAATTAAAACACGTCACAAATTGGTTCACATACAAAAGATACTTGACACAACGCAGAGGAGAAGGTCTGCTAGTTGTGTAAACATGCACAACAGTAACTTAATATGAAAGATATTCACCGCCTCGACACCCCTCAAAGTTTAGTACTTAACCATGGGAATAATGTACCGCGCTGGGCTCCTGGCGAAAGGCTCAATCATCTCCTCGAGGAAGTTTGCATCCAATTCGCAACAAATGATGCAGTAATCGGAAGCGGTGTTACTCTAAGTTATAGGGATCTCGACCGCCGTTCTAATCAGCTGGCACGTCATCTGCTTGCCTGCGGAATTAAATCCGGCCACCGAGTTGCACTGATGTTTGACAGATCGCCAGAAACATTTGTGGTAATGCTTGCAGTAATGAAGGTTAATGCGGCCTATGTACCGTTGGATGCTGCTTTTCCGATCGAACGCATTCGATTCATTCTTGAGGACGCTAATGTATCAGCTATTATATCAATGTCGACTTTCGCGAAGCATCTCTCTGGCGCTCAAGTTAATAACATATTTATTGATTTGGAGGCGCCGGATATTGATACGAAAGAAGCCGGTCCATTGACTGGCATTGCCCCGCCGATCGAGCCACTATGTTACATTATCTACACTTCAGGCACCACAGGAAATCCAAAGGGCGTCGCTATCGGACACGCAAGCATTTGCAATTTCGTGCGCGTTGCATCTGAGGCTTATGGCTATATGCCCGGAGATCGCGTCTATCAGGGTATGACCATAGCGTTCGATTTTTCAGTAGAGGAGATCTGGGTGTCTCTTATGTCCGGCGCAACGCTCGTACCAGGCCCTGGCGGGATGACCCTGATGGGAGATGAGCTGAGTGACTTTTTGCTCGAGCGGCGAGTAACCGTGATGGCTTGTTCTCCGACTTTGCTTGCCACTATCGAGAAAGACTTGCCAGACCTACGGATCCTGTTGGTAGGGGGAGAGGCTTGTCCACAAAATCTTGTAGCGAAATGGTATCGCCCAAGTCGTCGCATTCTCAACACGTACGGCCCCACTGAGGCGACTGTCACGGCGGCAATGACTGAACTGCGGCCGGACAAGCAAGTAACAATAGGTGTACCACTTCCAACTTATTCGATTGTTATACTAGATCCTCACGAGGATAAGATAATACTAACCGGCGAGCTAGGCGAGATCGGTATTGCAGGCATTGGACTTTCGCTTGGTTATATAAACCGCAATGAACTGACAAAAAAGAAGTTTATTTGTGATTTCTTGAATATTCCAAACAATCCCTCTGGCAGAATATATCGCACGGGCGATCTTGGAAGGATAAATGAAAATGGCGAGATTGACTACCGCGGACGGATAGATACACAGGTCAAGATTCGTGGTTATCGCATCGAGCTCCAAGAAATCGAAACGGTGCTACTCAGTCTATCGCAGATCACCCAAGTCGCCGTTACAACATTTGAGCGCAATGAGGGCTTGGTAGATATCGTTGCCTATTATGTTCTCAAGAAGGGTGCTCGGCTGCTGCAAATCGAGATCTCGCAGGTTCTACGGAGTAAGCTTCCAGCCTACATGGTACCTGCTTTTTTTCAACAGGTTGATGCCATACCTATGACTTTGAGCAACAAAGTCGACTACAAAAGACTACCTAGGCCACAGTCGCAATGTATCCCTATCGGAGAGAAGTGCGTTCCCCCTAAAACTGGCCGAGAGCGAATGTTACACATGGAACTTACCAAGGTAATTCGTGCGGAGCAAATCTCGACAGACCACCACTTTTTTGATGATCTGGGTGCCAACTCATTATTGATGGCACGCTTCTGTGCAGCTATCCGGAAGAACTCGGACATGTCAAATGTGTCAATGCGCGATATTTACATGCATCCAACGATCTCTAAGCTTGGTAAATATCTCGATTCTTTGGCCAATGGGGCTGTCGCAACGAAGTCAGAACCCTTTCACTATCCATCGAGCCTATCATACATCACTTGTGGCGTCATGCAAATGGGATTCTACGCGGCATACATTTTATTCGGACTCTGGATTTTTGTTTCAGGTATTCAATGGGTGACCAATTCCGGTAGTGTGGATGTACTATACGTGCGTAGTGTTGTCTTTAGCGCAGGATTGTTTCTTATACTTTCCATGATTCCAGTAGCAGCAAAATGGCTTTTGATCGGGCGCTTTAAGGCTCAATCGATTCCACTATGGAGCTTTGCATATTTTCGCTTTTGGGTCGTCAAGACCTTAATACGAACATCACCTGCAGCTGCCTTCATAGGGACGCCACTGTACAATGCATATCTGCGCCTGATGGGTGCTAAGATCGGTCGAAACGTTGTCCTCAAGTGTCAGTTCACCCCCGTGTGCACCGACCTTGTGTCAATTGGTGATAACACCATTGTCAACAACGAAACGAGTCTATTGGCCTATCGGGCACAATCGAACTTTATTCACATGGGTCCGGTTACAATTGGCAGTAACGTGTTCATCGGTGAAGGTAGTGTGCTTGACATCGACACTAAAATGGGAAATAATACTCAGCTAGGTCATGCTTCATCTCTGCAAACCGGCCAGCGGGTGCCAGATGGAAAGCGGTATCATGGCTCACCGGCGGTTGAGACATATTCTGACTATTGTATGATTGAGGGAAAGAACCATACTACGATAAGAGGCGCCTTATACGTGTCACTCATCCTATCTACAATGCTTGTGATTGCAGTGCCTGCGGTGATTATTTTTCTATACTACGTCTGGAATGTATATTGCCCCTCTACTCTAATCCCTTCAAATTGCCTGGCAATCTCATCCATGTCAATTCCATTTCTACTCGGCCTTTCAGCAATATTGTTCTTTGGCGCACTTAGTCTGGGACTAGCGGCAGTCTATGTCATCCCGCGCCTCTGTATGAGGGGGCTGCGACCTGGTATAACCTACCCGAATTTCGGTTTCCATTACCTACTGCAAAGCATCATCCGGACTATAAGTAACTCGGGCTTTTTGAGCTCACTATTTGGTGATTCGTCAGCCATCGTGGCATACATGCGATACGTTGGTTGGAATCTGAATACAGTCTATCAGACCGGCTCTAATATGGGAAGTGATCAGAAGCACGACAATCCGCTACTTTGCAATATTGGCAGCGGCACGATGGTTTCGGACGGGCTGAAGATGATCAACACGTATTCGTCGGCAACATCGTTCCAGCTAGCTGAATCGAAGATTGGCGACAAAAACTTTCTTGGCAATGGCATTTCATATCCACCAAATGGTCGTACCGGCACCAATGTCCTTTTTGGTACCAAGACGTTAGTCCCAATAGACGGCCATGTGCGCGAGAATATAGGATTGCTTGGCTCGCCGGCCTTTGAGATTCCCCGAAAAGTCTGTCGCGATCGCGATATTAACGCATCATTCGATGAACAAACTCGTCGGACCCGGCTTCACCAGAAGAACGTGTATAATTTCATCACTGCTTTGATCTTCCTCGCGAGTCAGTGGACAGTTGTATTTGTCGCATTTATGTTAGGAAAAGCTGCATTCACAAACTATAATCATTTTGGCATCTTTGTTTTTTTTGCAGCCATACTAGCAGATATTGCGTTTAACATAGTTTACTTTATCATGCTTGAGCGTTTGATCCTTGGTTTCAAGCGGCTCAAGCCTCAGCTTGCTTCAATTTACGATCCGTATTTCTGGTGGCACGAGAGATACTGGAAGTTGAATGCATTCCCAGTTTTGACAATGTTCGCGGGTACCCCATTACGTGGGATATTGCTTCGCACCATGGGTATGAAGGTAGGTGCCAAGTTGTTTGATTGCAGCTTAGGAATGCCAGAACGCTCTCTGATAGAAGTAGGTGACTATGCTAATCTGAACGAGGGTTGTGTTTTGCAGGCACATTCTCTTGAGGAAGGTGTTTTCAAGTCCGACTATATAAAACTGGGTAACAAATGCTCGATAGGTCCAGGGGCATTAGTTCACTATGGTGTCAGCACCGGAAACGATGTCGTGCTGAATGCCGATTCCTTCTTGATGAAGGGTGAAATTCTAGACTCTAATACAGAATGGTGCGGAAATCCTGCTAGACTGGCCAGTCATTATGTGACTAATGCTAAGATATACGGTCAGAGCGCAGCTGACACCAATATTAGAAACGAATCCAGTCTGCAATGAGTGGCATGGTAGGTTGATTGGTTTCAAGAAGGCAACCGCCTGCAATTGGAAAACGATGTTCGAGCTTGAGCATGCTGTAGATGAAAAAAACTTTGTAAAGTTTATTTTTATTCAAATGTCAGGGGTCAGCCGGGATCTTGACATGTATCCAAGCATTGTGGATTGCTATGATAACTGTCGTACACACAAAACAAACAATCCAAGCTTAAAAGCATCCATCTATCACTTTAAGATCAATAGGAAAATCCCAAGCAAAAATCAATGTCACTCAACTCTGAACAAGGCTAGAAAAGAATTTTGTGATCTTGGCGGTGAATAGTACATATACATCCATTAGATATTAGCAAATTAAGTTGCAAAACAGCAATACGAAAGATTCAATGAGATGCATATAAGAAGCAGCATCGATTACAACACCATTGTGATTTTAAAACTGGAATGTGCGACGATATAGTTTATTGTTCCATTAAGCAAGCGATTGATACTCTTGCAGTTCCTGGCGTGTCGATCGCCCATCGTTTGATTTCGAAAGGCGATGAGCTCACCCTAATCCATGAGGAGAAAGTATCGTTACCCTTCACTTCGCTTGAGAGGCTCAGGGCTAGCGCGGCTGCTAGGAATGTGGCTCGTGAGCTGATGAAACCGATGGGCTTTGTAGATTTTCCGATTCTCAGGGGCACATTTGGCAACCCGATTTGGCCCGCAGGAATCGTAGGTTCGATGGCACATAATACTCAAATTGCAGTTGCGGCTATCGCACTACAGCGTGAGCTGGAAGCAGTTGGCATCGATATTGAAAATGTAGAGCCTTTGCCACCTAACATGCTGGATCTGATCTGTACACCTCTGGAGATACATGCAATATCTGACTACCCATTGGGGACAAAGCTTCTCTTTGTCATCAAGGAGGCAATTTACAAGGCAGCATATCCGCTCGATCACAAGTTTTTGGACTTTCATGAGATCCAGGTAGACCCCGCAGGCCGAATCGCAATGACTTCAACTGGACGCACGTTTACACTACATTGGTGCCTCTCATCTCACATAATAGCCGTGGCGACAGTTAGGAGGTCTCCGATTACATCTTAACAACAAGATGGAACTCAAATAGGAGTATTTGAATTGCCATAGCACTAAAATCATACTATATAAATTGATATTTATATCAACGTAACTT
>DATEIH010000072.1:0-17491 GCA_035279165.1 Candidatus Nitrosocosmicus sp.
ACCAAAAGAATCATGAGGATTCTATCCTATTTAATGAAATATTTCCAATTTGTAAATTTGAATTTATGAAAGGCTATGTTTTTAGAAGAAGTGATCCGGCTGTTTTTGGTGCGGAAATTACCATAGGTAAAATGAAACAAAAAATGTCAATAATGAATCCTGATGGAAAAAAAGTGGGGGTAATACATCAGATCCAGGATAAGGGTAAATCAATCGAAGAAGCTATTAGGGGAATGCAAGTGGCTGTATCAGTTAATGGACCTCAGATAGGACGGCAAATCAACGAGGGTGATGTATTTTATACGTATCTGGATAGTAGGCAAGCTAAGTTACTACTGAATCGTTTTAATAATAAATTAGATGAAGAAGAAAAAATAATTTTGGATCATATCGTTAGCCTCAGAAGAAAAACAGATCCCGCTTTTGGCTACATATAATAAATTTGTATTTAATGTCATCTGATATTTATATAGTTTTAAAATTGTAAATAATATGAAACCTATGAATGAATTTAATTTAATAGGAAAAATTTTCTTTGCTCCTAATACTTCTGATTCCGAATTAATCGAAAAAGCCAAACTAAGATTGAAAGAACATGGGATACCTGAAGAGACAATTGAAATTAATTATAATGTTCAAGAACTAAGCGAAGGTGATCTATACATAAGTTATGATCCACCAGATTTGGTGTTGAGAAAAGTATATGCCAAGACTCCAAGTGGTTTCATTAAAATGAAAAGTGTAAAATCCATCAAACTCTAGATTTATCTCAATCTTATTTCGACTAACTCATGAACTAATTTTTCAAAACCGTTTGTTATGTTTATCTTCCTATCTGTCTTTTGAAATGAGTCTTTTAATATTACTTCACCATTTTTTTCTAAATCCTCTTTACTTACAATTATGATTTTTTTACTTTTCTTATTTTCTGCTTCTGCAATTTGTTTTGAAAATGATCTTCCTAACAAGTCATAGTCAACTGGAAAATTGTTTCTCCTTAAATACGAGGCTAATCGTTCTACATAATCATATATTTCGATTGAGTCATATACTATATAATTCAAATCTTTAAACTCATCATTTTCATCTTTCTTAAATATTCCTTGTTGTTTCATTGCCAAAATAATACGCTCGACCCCTCCAGCTGCTCCAATGGCTCCAACATCTTTTCTTCCAAAAGCATCGGTAAGTTTGTTGTATCGACCACCTCCAACGAGGGATCCTAGATTATTTCCTGTGTCTATGGCTTCAAAAACTACCCCTGAATAATAGTCCAAGCCTCTTACGATACCCAAATTAATTCGAATGTTATTTATTCCTTTATTTGATAACGATGTATTGATTTTTCCTAGATCTTCCCAGCTTTTCAGTTTGAGCAAATTCATAGCACCATCTAGTTCCTTGAAACTACCTTTTTTCTCTGCAAAATTAATCACTTTTTCTAAGACTTTGATATCAATTCTTTCATCATATTCTTTTAGCACACTAGCTTTTCCCTTCTTTGGTATTTTGTCAATTGCCCTAAATATCTCAAATATCTCTTCTTCATTTGATATATTGAGAATATTTTTGATATATTCTTCGATTAAATTTCTGCTGCTTAAATCGATAAGAATATTCCTCAACCCAAGCTTTTGTAGAAAAATTGATGTAAATTCAATTATTTCAGTATCAGATTCTACTGATGAAGGACCGTATATTTCAATGTCCCATTGATGGAAAAATCTGTATCTTCCTGCTTGTGGCTCATCATATCTCCAAACTCCACCAAATGAGGCTATTTTTGTAGGAATCTTCAGATCTCTTCGTGATACAAAGTATCTTGTTAATCCTATGGTTAAGTCAAATCTAAGAGCAATATTCCTATTCCCTTTGTCTACGAAATTGTAGATCTCCTTAGTTATGGAAGGACCTGACTTTGTCTCGAGGGTGGATAATAATTCTAATGGAGACGGTTCCATCAACATAAAATTAAAAATCCTTGCAGAGTCTATGAAAGCATTTCTGATCACATTTATGTTCTTGTACTCGTCTGGCTCTAGATCTCTCATCCCTCTCGGCAGTAGAAATTTCATTGTTGTTTAGATTGTCAATATTTTTTAAATTTAGATTTTCCGGTTCATTATAATATCTATCAATTTAATAATGCTGTATGTTACTTGACAGTGTTGAATATCTTGACCATATGACGGACGCATATTTGCGGATCAGAGGTCAAACCATGAATGAAGCTTTTGAATATTCGGCAATGGGCTTGGTTAACATCATGTACGATATAGAAAACATAGAGAAAAAGCAGCAGGTTCCTATCTTTGCAGAGGGTGCCCAGTTAGAGAATCTTTTGTTTGATTGGCTTGATAAAATCTTGCTGATGATGCTCATTGATAAAGTGATTTTTTCAAAGTTTAAGATTGAAATTACCTTTGATGAATCTTCTGATAAATATTTACTTACGGGCTATGGTGAAGGTGAACTTGTAGATCTTAGTAAACATGAACTTAAGGTGGAAATTAAGGGAATTACCTATCATGAAATGAAAATATTCGATGATAAAGATTCAAATGAAACTATAATTGAGTATATAGTAGACTTATAGCTTAGTTAAATCTAGACTTAAATGATATAAATATTATAATTTTTCGTGTGATTTTATCAATAAATTAGTGCTTACAAAACAGTGGAAAAAGAATGGATGGTAGAATATTCTTATTTTAACAACTGCTTTATTTGGGTAGATCATTTCTCTAAAAGCATTTTTATATAGAAATATATAGAATTCATTAATTGCTGGTATCCCTTGTGTCAGTTTATAAAAGTGTATAGCATTCTAACACAGCGATCTAATTTCTTCAGGCAGTTAATTCTACTTTTTTATCTAACCTTTATAAATTAGGTAAAATATACATTTAAAGGATTTGTCATAGCCAAACTCGAATACAATCTAAAGAAAAAATCATGCAAGCAATGGTTCATAGAAATTTTTTTTATAGCTACAAATCATTCGAGTCTTGCATTATTTCATCCTATTGAACGTGATCAGATCTTGGTTTATCACTTCATATAATAATTACAATAAAATATCTTTAATTATTTGAGAATTATAAAAAATCAATTTATGACAAAATGTATAGTACAGTTGAATGCGGTTTACGGTTTACATATAGTTAGATTTCATGCAATTTTCCTTAAACTTTCATGAATTTTTCATTACTATAGTGATTCATTTGATCGTAAAGTCTTATATATCAAATATTAATATAGATTATCCGTAAAAATGGCTAACGAATCAGGGTCTACCTCCTCTTCTAATACTATAATAGAATTATCCGAAAATAATTTTGAACACTTCATATCTGATAACAAGATCGTCTTGGTTGATTTTTGGGCGACATGGTGTGGTCCATGCCAATTTATGCTCCCTATATTTGATAAACTTTCCAAAAAATACACAGATAAAGTCAAATTCGGTAGATTAAACGTAGATGACAATCAATCAATAGCAATGCGTCTGGAAGTGTATGCAATACCTACATTTGTGATGTTTGTTGGTGGTAGTGCAGTAGATAGAGCAGTTGGTGCAGTAGGTGAAAAGGGATTGGATAGCCTACTCCAAAAAACCCAAACTAATAAATGAAATATATCAACATAATTACGAGTTTTATTGCTTAATTTCCTATTTATGCAATTATATTAAAAATTGATAATAAATAACAGATGTGCTGCAAACTTGTGATTAATTATTAGAAAGAATTTATTATTGACTTGATTTAGAGATCATGAGATAAAGTATTTGACGGAAACTCTTTCTTACGATATACTTATAGTAGGGTCTGGCTTGGCAGGACTTAGGGCTGCCATTACTGCCGCCTCGAAAAACAAGAATCTAAAAATTGCTGTTCTGTCAAAAGTTCAGGTCATGCGTTCTCATTCTGTATCTGCCGAAGGGGGTACAGCTGCTGTACTGTATGAAAACGAAGGTGATAACATAGAATCGCATATATATGATACTATTAAAGGTAGTGATTTTTTAGCAGACCAAGACGTTGCAGAAAGACTTGTAAATTGGATTCCATCTGAAATAATACAACTAGATAGGTGGGGAATGCCATGGTCGAGACGGGATAATGGAAGAATCGATCAACGGAAATTTGGCGGCTACTCTTTTCCAAGAGCTACTTATGCTCAAGATAAGGTAGGATTTTATGAAATGCAAACGCTCTATGATACCTGTCTTAAATATGATAATATTTTTTTCTTTAATGAATGGTTCTGTACCTCCATCCTTCATGAAGGGAATACCTTTCAAGGATTTACTTGCATAGAGATGAAAAATGGCAATTTTGTTAAGGTCGTTGCCCCATCAGGCATAATTTGTACCGGCGGTGCAGGTAGAATTTATAGC
This sequence comes from Candidatus Nitrosocosmicus sp., assembly GCA_035279165.1. Classification (GTDB taxonomy): domain Archaea; phylum Thermoproteota; class Nitrososphaeria; order Nitrososphaerales; family Nitrososphaeraceae; genus Nitrosocosmicus. The sequence continues at coordinate 4,403 of DATEIH010000072.1, forward strand.
TTCTCTACCTATGCTTATTCTTCTACTCCAGATGGTTTAGATATGGCATACCGTGCTGGAATGGCTTTAAAGGATATGGAATTTGTTCAATTCCATCCCACAGGTATTTTGCCATCTGGAATCTTGATTACGGAGGGTGCCCGAGGGGAGGGGGGATATTTAATCAATTCTGAAGGTGAGCGGTTTATGAAGAATTATGCAGGCGAAAAATTAGAACTTGCTCCAAGAGATGTAGTGTCTCGTTCCATGATAACTGAAATTCAGGCAGGGAGAGGATTTAAACATATTACAGGTGCCGATTGTCTTAAATTGGATCTAACACATCTAGGTGCAGAAAGAATTAAAGAAAAACTTGCAGGAATCAGAGAAATTGGGATAAAATTTTCTGGAATAGATGTAATTGATGAACCCATAGAAGTGAGACCTGTGTGTCATTATATGATGGGTGGTATCCATTCTAATGTGGATGGTGCTACTGAATTTGATGGACTGTGGGTAGCTGGTGAGGCCTCTTGTAATAGTACTCATGGAGCAAATAGATTAGGGGCAAATTCTACTTCTGAATGTCTCGTATGGGGTGCTATTACTGGAGAATTAGCTGCCAATCATGCGCTAAGTAAAAAGAATAGCATTCCAAGTACGGATAATCATCAATTTTTGATGGAGGAAAAGAGGATTTATGATGGGATATTTAGAGGTCGTGGCGATTCTAACCCTTATGAAATTCGAAAGAATTTGACTGACACTATGGATGAAAAATCTTATGTTTACAGAAATGAAAATGATCTCATAGAGGGACTAAAAAGAATTCGTAGTCTTAAATCGTTGAGTTGGAAACACGTTGATGATCAAGCAAAAGAATACAATACAAATTTCATTAATGTGATGGAAATAGATTCCATGATGCGAGTTGCTGAAATAGTATTGATGGGTGCAATAAATAGACGCGAATCTAGAGGAGCTCATGCACGAATAGATTATCCCAACCGCGATGATAATAACTTTTTAAAACATACTCTTGCGTATAATAATAGTGACGGGGAACCTAGGATGGAATGGCATCCGGTCGTATTTACTCGGTATGCACCAGTGGAGAGAAAATATTAAATGGGTATAAAATCTAATAGTGAAAATAGTCCTAGTACAGGTGGCGATATTAAGCTCAAATCTGGGCGTGAAGGGCTGAAGGGCTGGTTGAATCCTACTAGATATGGTTGGGAAAGAGTATCTTATTGGCTGCAACGTTTGACCGGGGTCGGATTATTAATCTACTTTATAGGGCATATATATGAAACTAGCTCATTAGTAAATGGGATTAATGCTTGGAATAGTATGTTAGAGTTGACTCAGACAACCGGAGGCCACATATTTCTATTATTGGTTATAGGTGCAAGCACTTTTCATACAGTTAACGGATTACGCCTTATTTTTACCGAGTCTGGGATAGGCATAGGTAGACCCGGACGACCAGATTATCCATATGATGCAACATCTTTGAATTATAAGCAAAAATCTGGTATATGGGTTGCTTTGTTATTAGCTGCTATTGCCATGTTGTATGGTGGGATGGTTATGTTTGGAGATGTGAGCTAAGGTTGAACATGACAAACACCTATAGTATCTTGAATTTTTTATGGAGTTTAGTATAAAATGCCGTTATTAAAATTGCGCGAAAGTCAAATAATGAAAATTCATTATTTGACGGGGATATTTGCCGTATTCTTTGTAGCAATTCATATATTATTTAGACTAATTATGCCATTTGGCCAAAGTTTAGAATTTCATAACGTAGTAGCTAATTATCATAATGTGTACTATGTGATACTGTTAGAATTAATCCTCGTTTTTATCTCTATTCATGGATTTAATGGCTTGAGAATTATCTTAATAGAACTTAAACAAAATCAATGGTGGGAGTCCACAATAACTATATTGGTGCTAGCCGCAATGATTGGTGTTGTAGCATATGGTACAAGAACAATTATTATTGGGAGTCAATTATAATATGCATCAAGAAAATTTAATACGCTTGTCATCTTTTACACCAATTCTGATTGTTAAACTTGAATCTGAAATAAAAAACATGTGTGGATAGATATGAGCGAAGAAACTAACAAAATAAAATTAAAGGTATATAGAACTAATTATAACAAAGAAGAGTCTCCACATTATGACGAATTTGAAGTATCTGTTAAACGATGGACTACTGTTTTGGATGCACTGTTAGATGCCAAATCTTATTCTGACAGCAGCTTAGGAATTAGATATTCATGTAGAATGGCTTCTTGCGGGTCATGCGGCATGAAAATTAATGGCAAGCCCAGATTAGCATGTTATACAAAAATATCAGAACTAAATGACCAAACAATAGTTTGTGATCCATTACCTAGTTTCCCTAGGATAAGAGATTTAGTCACAGATTTTACAGAATTCTTCTCTCATCACAAAAAGATCGAACCGTATATACATAATGAAAAGGTGCCAATTGAAGTTGTAAATAAAGATGATTTGGTTGAATTTAAACAGACTCCAGAAGATGTTGACAAATATTTGCAATTCTCGTATTGTATTAAATGTGGTTTATGTTATTCTGCATGTCCCACCGTAGCAACTGATACAAAGTTTCCAGGACCTCAGGCTTTGTCTCAGGCTTATCGATATATGGCCGATAATAGAGATTCTGGCGAGTCAACTAGACTTGACATAATTGATAATAGACACGGAATTTGGAGATGCCATTTTGCGGGTTCTTGCAGTAATGTATGCCCTAAAGGGGTTGACCCAGCCTTAGGGATTCAGCTTCTTAAGGGCCACCTGATTGGAATTACAAAAAATGATACAAAAATTGCATCTCTAAGGTCAAAAGAGGAATAGAAAAAAATTCATTGTTTACTTAGTAACAGGCTATTTTCACTCTTTTTTCTCATCTGGTTTTTCTGAAGGTTTTTTACTTTCATTTACCTGTTTGTTTATGGCTTCTGCCATGAAGTGATTGCTAACATTTACTTTTACATCGTTGATGCCTTCAACTTTAAAAATATTGTCTCTTACATCTTGTGCTATTTTAAATCCAAATACTGCTGGACAGAATGGACTTGTAAGATGCAAATCGACATCAACTTTTCCTTTATCGATGTCTACCTTGTCTATTAATTCTAACTCCATTATTGAAACCCCTATTTCTGGGTCAACTATTTTTGTAAGTTCATCAAATATTAGACGTCTAGTTAGTTGTAAATCTTGAGACATGATAACATATATTGTCATCTTGCCTATTTATTAATTATTTACTAAATTCCAATATTTTTCACCTAATCAATTTTATTATGTTAAAATATCCGTTTAAATTAAAATTTTTAAATGTATAGGTCCAGGCCCAGCGGAAATTTGGATGATAAAGCTCTATCATTTTTGTCTTCAATAACCGAAGATGCTGACTTATTTTATTACGATATCTTGGGAAGTCAGGCTCACGTAATAATGTTATATGAAGTTGGTATCCTAACTAAAAAAGAGCTAATTGCCATTCTAAAAGGAATGGATTATTTATTGACCCATTCTGATTCATTAGGCAGATATGGTGATACCGCTTCTGAAGACATCCATGAATTGATAGAATCTGCTATTATAAGGATCACCGATATCAGATCGGGTGGGAAAATGCATACCGCTAGGTCGAGAAATGATCAAGTAATATTAGACATTCGAATGAAACTTCGGGATGATCTAAATCGGATTAGTACTAATATAATTTTGTTAATAAAATCATTATTATTGCAGGCAAGCAGTAATATTGATTCCATAATGCCTATGTACACTCATATGCAACAGGCTCAATTGGGTGTTTTTTCTCATTATTTATTATCGTATTGCTTTTCTTTAACCCGAGATTTCGAAAGATATTCGGAGTCATATGAACGGATTAATTGTTCTCCACTGGGGGCCTGTGCTATTGGAGGAAGCAGTATGAACATAGATCGTGAAAGAGTGTCATCCATGTTAGGTTTTTCAGATATTGTCTATAACAGTATAGATGCGACGAGTTCACGAGATTCATTGATGGAATTCGCTTCTGCTTCTCTTACTTGTATGCTAAATTTATGTAAGATAGCAGAGGATCTTATTATTTGGTCTACATCCGAATTCGCTTTTGTTTTCTTGGATGATCGATTTAGCTCATCCTCATCCATAATGCCCCAAAAAAAGAATCCTGATCCTCTGGAACTTATTCGTGGAAAAACTGGGGTCGTACAGGGAATTTTGATAGCAATTTCTACAATTATGAAAGGATTACCTTCAGGATATAGTAGAGATTTACAGGAGATAAAACCTTTGTTATGGAAAATTACTTCAATACTTGAAGAGTCTTTGGCTATTATGGTCGATGTTATATCTACAATGAATGTAGATAAAAACAAAATGTATGCAGATTCATCTAAAAGCTACGCTATATCACTAGACATTGCAGAACAACTTATCAAAAAAGGAGGAATACCTTTTAGGGAGTCTCACAAATTAATCGGTACTCTGGTAGATTATGCGGTAAAGAATGGAAATATCCCTCTGAATTTATTAAACCTGAGTGACATATCTAAAGCATTAGGACTGATCGAATATTCAAATCCTAACCTTACTCTGGAAAAGATTCAAAGTATAATCCAAAGTTTGACTCCAGAACATTCAATAGAATATCGCACTACAAAAGGTTCTCCTAATAAAAATGAACAAAAAGAGATGATTTCGTACATTACTACAAAAATGAATGAATATGAGGAAATTCTTGCGGATCGTTCTAATACGTTAAAGATTGCTAAGGACAAACTTAATTTGAAAATTAAAGAATTTATTGATGATTCTTCATAACGTATTAATAAGAGATTATTCTCTATTACTAAAAAATCTTAGATTTAAATTATCCCATCAAATTACTTATATTGATGTCAGAAGTACACTCACAACCTAATCAACAAAACAAAGAAAATAGCCCTACAAGAGACGCAATATACATCGGTAAAAAACCATTGATGGCTTATGTAACTTCAACACTTATTCAATTGGCAAATCAACCTTCTGTAACTATTAAAGCCCGTGGTTTAAGCATTGGCAGAGCTGTGGATGTATCACAAATAATACTAAAGAGAATGGAAAATGCTGGCTATGCAGTTGGTGATATCCTTATAGGTTCTGAAACAGTTCAAGCCGAGGACGGTAGAACAAGAAATGTTTCGACAATAGAGATTCAGATAAAAAGAAATTCTTAAATACCTTTCGTTTAATTTTTCTCCCTTTGTGCTATGGAAATAAAAATTGCAGCGATATTTTTAGCACATATTAATCCTTTGACTATTTCGCATGAGTCAATTATCCGAAATCTTTTACAGAATTATAGCGTTTATATTTATCCGGTAAGGTTTTTGAAAGATGGGATGGAAATAAATACACGAAGTTTCCCATTTTCGTACGAAATTAGAAAACAAATGATATTGGAATCCTTTAATTATCACAAAAATATTCATGTTCTTGGAGATTATGCTTTTCTTTCTCCGTACATACAATACTTTCCACCATTTGTGTCCCCGGCGTTTAAGAGATTAAAAAATAATATAATCCTTAATATCCAAGAAAATTCTTTTATAACTTACACTGGAGATAGAGCCGAACGGGTTTTATTATCCCTATTTGGTTTTAATCCAGTTAAAGCTAATAGACAAGTTATCTCGTCGACGAATGTAAAAAATCTTTTATATAAATCAGTTTTATCCACAGAAAATTTCTACCAGAATGAGGGATCAAAAAACAATGATTTAAAATGGCATGAATATGTTTCCCCCAAAGTAGGCCAAGTGATAAAAGATAATTGGGAAACTATAAAAAATTTTTCCATTACAAAGGATGAAACTATACGTGTTATGGGTATGAAATTCCCAAAAAATGGGTTTATTTGATTAATTACTTAGATTTAACACTTTTATAGAAGTAGAAAACTTGCAAATCTATGAATACTAAAAATGCTGATTTTATTTGGTTTGACGGTGAATTCAAATCATGGGATTCTGTTACCGTTCCTATTACAACTCATGCGTTGCACTACGGAACGTCAGTCTTTGAAGGCATCAGGGGATACTCCAATGATCAAAATCTGTTTATTTTTAAACTTAAAGAACATATGCAAAGATTACTTCAATCTGCAGAAGTTTATTCTATCAATTCAAATTATACTCTTTCTGAAATGTGTACTTCTACTATCGAATTATTAAGAAAGAATAATATTAAAAAATCTTGTTATATTAGACCCATATTATTTGTTGGATTACATGGAATAGACCTTAATGTTACTAAACGTTCTCCTTCTCATCTAGCCATTATTGCTTTCCCCTTTGAAAGATATTTTCCAGAAACCGGAATAAGAACATGCATTTCTTCTTGGAGACGGATAAATGAGAACTCTACTCCGCCGATGGCAAAAGCTGGCGGTAATTATATGAATTCGGTGTTAGCTACTCAAGAGTGTAAAAGAAATGGATATGATGAATCGATATTACTTGATTATTATGGAAATGTGAGTGAAGCACCAGGAGAAAATATTTTCCTAATTCGAAATAATAAGATTTATACTCCATCATTATCAGATTCTGTGCTTGAAGGAATTACTAGAGATACTGCTATCACAATAGCAAAGCATCTTGGCTATGAGGTATGCGAGCGATCCATTACCCGTACAGAATTATACATTGCCGATGAAATATTTGTTACTGGTACTGCAGCTGAAATTACTCCAATAATAAGCGTGGATAATCATAAAGTTGGAAACGGAACAGTTGGAGAAGTTACAAGAAAAATCTCTGACCACTATCAAAAAATAGTAGTATCTCAAATACCTGATTTTAGCACATGGGTTACTCCAGTATGGTAAATTTAATGTTATTAGTTCTACAATCTAGAAAAATAATTTAAATTTAAGGGATGTTGAAACAATTGGATGAAAAATCAATCAAAATTGCCGTAATTGGAACAGGTGGCTGGGGAAAGAACCACGTACGTGTATTAAATGATTTGGGGGTATTATCTGCAATTTGCGATTCAGATGAGAATAGATCTCAAACCTTAGCAAAAAAATATAAGATCAATAGCTATTCAACTGTTGAACAATTACTTGAAAAGGAAACTTCCCTTGATGCATGTCTAGTATGTACTCCGACCAAAACACACTTTTCGGTTGCGCAAGAAATAATTAAACATGGTATAAATGTTTTTGTAGAAAAACCACTATCTTTCTCATCAATTGAATGCGAAGAACTTACAAAATTGTCAAAACAAAAGAATATAATTTTAACCTCTGGATACATAGAGCGTTTTAATCCTGCTGTACAGGATCTCAAGCAAATTATTGATGACAATACCTATGGAGAATTATTAATGATGGAGTTTCATAGGGAAAATAGAATGCCCATGCATATAAAGGACGTAGGTATAATCTATGATACGTCGGTTCATGATATTGATACTGCTTTGTTTATTTTTGATAGTAAGCCAAATGTCGTTTTTGCCCGTGCAGGAAAGAAGTTTCATAACTCTGAAGACTTTGCAACAATAATGCTGGGATTTCCCAATCAAAAAGTAGCAATAATTGCATCTAATTGGATTACTCCAAAAAAAGTTAGAAGGTTTTCAGCTGTTTGTTCTGAGGGAACAATCACAGGAGACTTTATCACTCAAGAAATAAAAATAGATGATGAGAACCAAACACTTATTCCACGCAGGAATATCCGAGAGCCATTAACCTTGGAACTAGAAAACTTTGTTAAATCTTTATCTGGGACTATTACAAAGTACCTCGTAACTCCTGAGGATGCGACTGCCGTAACAAAAATAGCCGAGGCAGCTTTAATTTCTAGCAACACTGGGACACCAGTCTACCTTTCTTTCTGATATATCTGTCAATAATCTACACATTCTGAAATGCGCTTTAAATCGTAAGGTTTTCTGATGAAGATATTAATGCTCATTTATCTTAGTCATTTTGACTTCTTTATTTGTTGACTCAGATCCTGCTGCAGTTCTGATAGGTAAATTCATATTTTAAGTTAATTATAAATGGACTGCTATAGAAATCTAATTGAACTAGAATGTCTGAAAAAAAAGAAAGTAATGTAATAAATTTCATTTCTCCTAGAGCAACTATTGGTAAGAATGTTAAAATATGGCATTTCGCGTATATTGGGGATAATACCGTCGTGGGTAATGATGTAATGATCGGCTCACTTACTCATGTGGATTACAATGTAAAGATTGGAAACAACTGTAGGATAGAAGGTTCTGTTTATATTCCACCACTTACGGAAATTGGGAATGATGTTTTCATCGGCCCTGGAACTACCTTTACCAATGATCCATATCCTATGAGCAAAAGAATGATTGGGGTGATAGTCGAGGATGGCGCAATTATTGGAGGCAGATCTATCATTAAAGCCGGGGTAACAATCGGTAAAAATAGTGTTATTGCAATGGCCTCTGTTGTGACTAAAGATATACCTGCAAATGTAGTTGTAATGGGACATCCGGCAAGGATAAAATATACTAGGTCGGAATATGATGTAAAAAAAACCAATTGGGATGTTTAGTGTTTTTTATATTCCATTTTTTATTCTTCTAACAAATTTATATCTTGGGTAAGTCCTTTTTATGTGGACGATTTCAGAAAATCTAAGTAATATTAAACATGGATGGAGAACAAATGATTTAGATCACAATTAGCGCTTCATTCATATTCAAATACTCTGGATAATTCTGATACTACAATTCCATTGTGTTGAAAGTAGAATTCGCTGCTACTATAACTAACTTGTAGTTAGGATGACGATGATTGATATTTTTTTCTATCCTGTCAACTATTCTCTTATAATCTGAATTTGAACAGGCAATTATGATGTTATTGGTAGGATTGGGGATATAACTCTCAATGTCTTCGATTTCTACTTCTGCGATATAATCTCGGAGTTTTGATTCCAGTAATTCTCGAATAATTGTTTTGTCTCCTCTTATTTCATGATTATCAATCGTCCAAAAAATAGTAACCTTTGTTCTACTGGCCTTTATCTCTCTGTACTTTAGTTGACTTCTTGTTTCGTCGACCAAGTTTTTTATGAATCCTTCAATCGACCTTATTGTTCCATTTACTACATAGCTCAGTGCTGTGGAGCTAGATATAGACAAACCAATAATCCTTAGATCGAACAAGCCGTTTGCTATTTCATCAAAATATATTGATTCCATATTTTTGAAAAAGATTTCTCGTTTATCTTCTCCTGATTTACCTAATTTTGAAATTTCATTGATGCATGCTAAATTTGAGTACTTGTTTATTATATTAATCGAGTATACTAATTCTGCGGATGTTATACTTACTAACTTGCTATCTTTTTGAATGTAGTTGTTCTCATTAATCAAATCAAAAATATTATTTGAAAATAAATTTTCATTTCTTTGTTGATGGGAACCTAATATTATTTCAGATGTCTTGTCTGAATTTATTGGATAATAATAATATGTAACATCTGTCCCAACCATTAAACCTGACTGATGTTCAATGAGTGTAATTATTTCATTATTTCCTCCAATCCCTAATGGAACATTAATAACAATTACTGTATTTTTCCTTAAATAAGTAATTATATCTTTAAATTTCGAAATTATTTCATTCTTTACATCTTGATTGACTTTTCTTATTCTAGGTGCAAAAAAGACAATTGGAGCATTACTAATTGCTTTATCGAAAGGCTCTAAATTTAATAGTAGCTCCTCCTCGTTTAAGAAGCTAATATGTGGATATTCTTTTACAATTTCAGAAGTGAGAATAACTCCCAACCTAGAATTTTCATCAATAATAATTACTTTTGATTGTTTTCGGAGTATCTTTTTTGCAATTTCATAACCCTCAGTACTTAATCCATAAATCACAATAAGCTTTTCTTTAGGATCACTCTTTACTTTCCCCAGATTTTCAATATTCTTTCCATTATTATGGTCTGTATAATTTGATAGTTTTTTAGGTTCTTCACTTTTAGTGTCATTTGTTTTATCTATATTGTCTGAAATTCTCTACGCCCCCAATACCTTAATTTTAGATTCTTTATTTAGTTTTGGATTTATTGATTTTTATTACAATTTCGACTAATTAACGATATCAAGAACGAAAGAATTTTTTAATATTAAAGAATAATTCTAATTGTGAAGATTTGGTTTGACATTTTGACCCCAAAACAAATAATGTTTTTTAAACCCGCGATTCGTATATTGCAAACGCAGGGTCATGAAATCTTATGTACATCACGAAATTATAGAGAAGCTAATGAATTATCCCAATTAATGGGGTTGAATCTTTTGATGATCGGTAACCATGGAGGGTCACATCTTTTTGATAAACTCTTTCAAAGTTCAAATAGAATTATGCAATTGGCCAAAATAGTTTCAAAATTTTCACCTAATTTGGTAATCAGTTTTTCATCTCCTGAAGCTTCGAGAGTATCTTTTGGTTTGGGAATAAATCACATTGGTTTCAATGATTCACCACATGCGGAAGCTGTTGCAAGATTAACTATACCATTGTTAACAAAGTTATTTTCTCCCTCTGTTATACCTATTTCTGCTTGGAAAAAATATGGAATATCCTCTAAGCAAATCATTCGGTATAAGGGTTTAGATCCTGTTGCATGGTTGAGCCGAGATATTGATGAAACCACCTTGCGACTGTACGGTAGTAAACGACCACAAGTAGATAAAGATTTTGAATTCTTGAAAGGGTTAAAGATAGATCACTCGCGAAAAACTATCTTGATAAGACTTGAAGAATCAAAGGCTGCATATATATATAACAAGAATTTGCGAGTACGACCATTAGATTTAGTAGATTTCGTTGTAAATAATTTCTCAGATAATAATACCGTCATTATTCTATGTAGGTATCCAGATCAAATTGCAGAAATGTCCAAAAGATTCGGAAATAAAGCCATTGTATTAAGACAAGTTGTTGATGGAGTTAAATTACTACATAATGTTGATATTTTTGTTGGTGCAGGTGGCACAATGACTGCTGAGTCAGCACTACTAGGTAAACCCACTATTTCCATAGCACCAATTCAGTTCTATATTGATGATTATTTAAGAAAAATTGGATTGGTTGTTCAAGCTTCTAGTCCAGTACAAATTGACAAATTATTGAAATCATTCTTAGAAGACAAACAAGAATGCATTTCAATACAAAATCGTGCTGCAAGGATTTTAAATAAGATGGAAGATCCAATTGAAAAACTCGTAACATATGTATCTACAATTGATAAAAAATAGATTCGTAAAATTAATAATGTCCGTATCTACAATATTAAAATGCCCGGAAGCCCGGTAGTATTACAAGTGCCGAGTGTAGTGGCCAAGCATAGAGGCCTTTGGAGCCTTTGACCCCAGTTCGAATCTGGGCCGGGCTATTTCTATTAATAAGGAAATGTATTGAATTTCTTTTCATTGCTATGCTGTATTTTTTCTTGATAATTTTATTAATGGATTTTTCCTAATTCAATAATAAATCTATGGAACCTGTTTGATAACCACAAAAAGATCAAATGACTAGATTAAGATATTTTTCTCACTATTAAGATTGCAAATTTAACTGGTATTGAATTTACTTTGTCCAATCAATTTCATGAGTGTTACCTTCATGGAAATCCTGAATCCTATAGGTAGTAGAATCAATTGCTTCAATAATATAAAACATGATTATCTACGGCTGGAAGATGAGTATTTTCATATCAACTATATAATTCATGTTCATAGCACCATTTCCACGATTTTTTTGGTAGTTCTGTTATGACTGGATGATTGTGATTCTCAAAGTGTTTTCTAGCATGAAGTCCGACTGAAGAATCACAACAACCGACATGGCCGCAGGTAAGACACATTCGTAATGCAATCCATTTTTTCCCTTCATTTTGGCATTCTTCGCATCCTATAGTGTTTGGAGTCAATTCATTTTTGTTAGATTTATCAATATGTCTACAAGCTTGTCTCATGTATGATTATGAATATCAATGAATTTAAATACTCATTAATAGGATCTCAATTTTTGTGAAGGTTCGGAGTATTATACTCTGAGGGAACTAATGTATATCTTATCACGTATTATTGATGAATGAATTAATACAATGCAATCATCATTGTATATTGTTTGTTTTTGAGATTTTAAATCTTTGTTTAATCTCGGATTTCAGGAATGGAACAGCTAAAAATCCTTTAATTGGCGGCTCACACCTTCGATTGGAGTTGACAAAGGTAATAGAGATTAAATACTATGTTTTACATGTGTTGATATTATGCCTCAAAATAATAATAAAAATGGTAATAATAGAGGTTTAGCTTCAGCTAGCGAAGAAACCAGATCACGGGTAGCAAGAGCCGGTGGAAAAGCCAAGCATGATGAAAGAGGATTACAAGCTGCTAGCGAAGAAACGAGAACACGGGTAGCAAGAGCCGGTGGAAAAGCATCGCGCAGGAATACATAATCACTTTATTATAATTTACGCCCAATTTACTTTCCTCATTCAATTTGTAGGGTTCTTTCACTTTGTTTGATATTTGTACTAAGATCTGACCTCGGTACGTTATATTAAGGATTAAAATTTGATCTGATTATATTATGTTATATTCTTATTTTTTCTGATCTTCTAACTGTGAGATCCGGTCTTAACTATCCGCTTGAATATTTGATAAGTTTGCATAGCTAGTTTTTCGGTCATTTTTGAAGTTTTACTAATGAGTAATTTTGGGTGATCATGTTCTCATATATTAGTAAATATGTGTAAGGAATAACTGATAAAAAAAATAAAAAATTATGTCTATTGTTGTGCGGCAGCGTTACTACCAGTGTTATTTTGACTCTGTGTGTTTACGTTGTTTCCTGAACCTGCTGTGTTGCCACCAGATACTACACCACTGTTTTGGTTTGAAGATTGTGATTGGCCTATGCCTTGGTTGGCTGTGTTGCCACCACTACCGCTACCACTACCACCTTGTTGGGCAGCTGCATTGTTTCCGGTGTTA
>DATEIH010000073.1:0-6121 GCA_035279165.1 Candidatus Nitrosocosmicus sp.
GAAGGGTAAAATTCATTTTAGACCCTCTTCTTTTGTATCTAATGAATTGCTGTAAGGAAAAACACCTCCAAGCAATACTTCAGACACAATCCCCTGCATTCTTAAATCGATTTAGAAGTTGGGCGACTGCGCTATACACATTAAATTTATCTATATAATGTTATATACTTCCCTACAGGATCATAAATTTGCAATAATCATGTGGTATTGGTATGAATTAAGCAGGTAACCAGAGGTATCCACTTAATAAGTTAAAAATGCTGATTCGGCATTACTTCATATAGAATTGAACGATCTCCAGTTTCTTTTTAGGAGTATTTATGCCGAAGCGCAGTCCGTAATCAATGGGTATAAAAGCGACAAGAAACACTAATTTGTCTAGATGTAGAAAGGAAGTAATCTATGCTTGAAATATATTTTATAGGGATTTACCTAGATTTTCAAAAGTTTTTATTACCAGCCCATCTTTGTTACCATAGATAAACTCAACCCTTTGTACTCCATTGATACCATGAAATGCCACATAATCAGATACATATTGTTCACAACCCTGTCTAATTTCTTGATATGAGGATCCGGCCCCTACGAACTCTAAATAAATATCACTTCGCCTCGCTACTGCTACTTTAGCCTTTACGTTTAGAGTTATTTCAAATGCCATATTTTTTACCCTGAGAAAAGAGATTAGAGGCCAAAGTATTTGTTTGTTTGTTTGTTTGTTTAGTTATGTGAGATACTACCAGGCAGAGTAGGCAAGATGCCTTGTCTTAATGAATCCTTCAGTATTATATTCTGTTTTGATATTACTTCGTCCGAGGAGATTTTTGAAAGTGGTTCACCTAAATAACACGATAGATCCAATATTTCTGATATCCTTTATCTGGGAATAGGACTGATTCCTCCCGAACTTTTGTCAAGGTCAAAACATTCGCTACATTTTGATTGGTATCTAACCCTTTGTTTTTTTTCTTAATCAAAACACGATTTTTTACAAACATCCAGCAATCGCTAATCCTATTGGCGGTGTTCTGAATATGATGACACTTGTTATATCATCTGCTGCTTGTCCTACTAGTCCTGTTGTCGCAATAACGTTTGCCGTTGGTTGAGATTAACAGAGGTAAACACTTAACTTACACCAACAAGATCACCTGGGAATTTCTTGAAAGTATCTGTGATAGCTTCGGTAGCAAAGAAAGTTCCTTTTACAAAGCTCTGTTTGTGTGATTAAACATTTATACTCACATTATTTTGATTTTTGTCTTTGAATTTGGAGAAATTCTCTCCATTCTATATGTTATTATTCAGTCATAAATATCTACAATCTTTATAAAGGACTAATTGAGTTACTAGGGATTGATACTAAAGTGGTCTCAACAAATTGCATTTCATCTAGGTTGATGACCGATCAGGCAAATTATTATCTTGAATTTGTGTAAAAAAATGAATAGAGGGTTTCGATCCGACTATGTGATATTTTACCTTATCATCAGAGTATTGGCTAAGGACTGGATTGCATTAAAGTCATGTTATTGCCTGTTATATTTCTATTTAAGTTTAGATTAGCGTCGGTAGCAGATGTATTATTAGTTAGATTGCTGTCATTGCTTGTGTTTGTATTAGATAAGATTGAGGCTATTGTTGCAAGTCCTGCTGTGGCACATTCCTCGTCGACTTTACCACTCGGGGCACCACTTACACCAATCCCACCTACAAGTTCTCCGCCTGCCTTAATGGGGAGACCACCTGGAAGGACAGTGAAGCCTTCCACCGCTATTATTCCGGGGTTTGAGGTCTTTGCTCGCTCCTCTAATCCCGATGTAGGAGACTGGAAGCCTGCAGCAGCATATGCTTTATCTCGTGCAACCTCAACAGAAGCACCGGTGGTTCCGTCCCCCCTGACAAGCAGAATGTCAATACCGTCTCGATTCAGGACAGAGACTGTCACTGGAAATCCTTTGTCCATACAGGCAGACTGTGTGGCCATTGCTAACTGTTGGGCGACTTTTAACGGAATGATATGCTGTGTGTTTAGTACCATTGACGTTGAATTATCCTCTGCTGCGCTGGCCTCGTTCACTATGAATGATATAAAGAAAATCCCGAGTCCAGATATTATCGTTAGTACCAATAATCTGGAATACCTAAATTCGTTATAATCTAGTATTTTTATTTTCATTAAATAGCTAGTCAATAGATTATTTAATAAGTATTTTGGCAGAGTTATATTAATCTGATAATCTCCTTTCAGAAATTCAGATTTAATATTTTAATATCAATAAAATCAGTTCCGACTGGATAAAGATGTTGTAGTATTGTATCATATTGTAATTTGACTGAAATCTAATAAACATCATTATACTCCAAACGAAATAGCGAATCCACTTACTGAAACAACATCCAAAGTAGCATTCCAATTACCTTGTCAACAAGAATTGATCTTCGTTCCAATGATCATAGATACTGGAAAATAAAAGAAAATTTCACCGTTCTTCAAGTGGCTTTTCATACCTAGATTATGTCAAAATATCTTTTTCAAATAATTGTTTGATTCTGGGATATCTTCAGGATTAGGAAAAGACGATTTTAAGATGCTCTCGAGTCTCATCTCTAACTCATGGTATTTGGACTTTAATTTGACCAGCCCAGCTTCATGCATTAATCTTTTCAAAGTCTCAAAAGTTAATGCCCCAATGTGTGAACTATCACGCAATTTTCTACGTGGTTGTATGCCCCAACCTTGTCTTTTGGTGGAGTAACATCAATTATAAGTATTTTTCCATCTGGTTTACACACGCGCTTCATTTCTTCTAGTACTTGCTTTGGTTCAATCAAATGATGAAAACTATACCTTGTTACCACCAAAGAAAAAGAATTATCCTTGAAAGGAAGATTTGTTACATCTCCCAACTTCCAATCTACATTATCAATCTTTCTTTCTACCTGAAGATTTATTGCTTCCTGAATCATAGCGGGGGTTATATCAATTCCTGTAACATGTGTAACTTTATTAGCAAACTCGCATGCTATAATTCCTGGCCCACATGCCACGTCCAAAACTTTGTCTTCAATTTGGGGATCACTTAATTCAAACATCAACCCTAATCCATCATGATTTGAATGTTGAGTGATTTGTGAAAATGGGATGGCCTGTGTGGTAAATTGAGATACTATAACATCAATGTGGGATATACCATTCTCATGAGTATTTGAATCCAGATTAAAAAACAGCATTGACAGATATAAAAATTAATCAACTTCCATTAAAAAAGTTAAATTTATTGTATACTAATTGGTTAAAAGGTTAGTAACCTGCTCAGAATGTGTAATTCGTTAACTTTATTCTCTTTGTTTTGCTCGAGAATAATTTACGTCAAATCCATACAAATCATCTTTTTTATTAATCCAAAAACAACCAATCTCTTTAAATAGTAACTTACTGTATATTATTATTATACAGCAACATTGTCTGTTTAAATATTCTATAAATCTGCATGACTTGCCAATATCTATTATAACTTTTTACATTCAATTTCAAAGTTTTTTATAGGATCCTACTGATAAACAGTTGTCTGCTTCTCCAAGCTCTGGGAAATACATTAAGATTAAAGGAAATTTTACTCCTAGAATGGATTTTATAGAAGTAAATTATCGATTCAGTATAATGGATATGGTATAAATATTTTAAACGTTTCACGTAAAATGAATTAGATCATTTGCTCGAACTGAAAATTGTATCTTGAAATATTAAAAGGTGGATGTAAGTAAAATATGGACAGACTTGATAATTACTGCAATTAGACTTCTTGGTCACTCAAAGACATTCTTCATAAACTTCTATATTTAGATGTATGTTACTATGTATAGTATTATATGTTTTGTACCAAGTGCAATACAAACTATGAGACGGAATATTCGTTTTATGATAAAAAATTATATCGTTTTGTTTGTCCTTCTTATAAGGAATGAATTGTCTGTAGTAATTAGACTATCCCCTAAAGAAATATTTAAGGAAAATTTAGTAAATTATCATTATCAAATCATAGATCAAATTTTGAAGCCATATTGACTTCCGTCGGCATCGGAGGATCAGCCTTCCCTTATACATATCATGAAACAGGATCTAACACATTGTATAGCATATATTGAAAAGTTAGAAAACCTCGATATATTTTCGACAGCTACCTCTTGTTGTTAGCAGGAAGTAGGATCAAAATTTTACATTATCTTTGCAGATGTTTTCAGAATCTATATTAAAAAGAATAAATGCATAGAATATACTCTCCTTTGCTAGCAGAATTAGGGTCTATTTAATTTCTTAGATCAAAAAGAATTGTTCTAAGCCAGTATTTGATTTAAAATGAAATATTATCCTAAAAGAGGCAGTCGTATTAGGAATTGATAGACTATTGGAATTGACAAAAAGTGTTGGACAAATTAACTACAATCTTTTTAGGATCAAAAAATGATATAGACATAATGAAGGATTTCGAGGATATGACTTCCGAAGAAAAGGAGGAAATTCTAGAAGTGCTACGAAATCTTCCAGACGACTCAATTGATCCTATAGATGCCTTTATATGTTCTTTTAATGAACTTTCTCAAAATTGGTCTAGCGCTTTAAGAGAAGTTGATTCTATGTACTCAAAATCCAAGATAGAGAGTCATATAAACAATATTGAGAAAAAAAGTGAGAGTCAATAACGGTCGGGATCTACCAGCGCTCCTACTAATCAGGGTCTAAAGGTTACAAGCATATTTTTATACTATACTCGGCAGCAATTTTAGCCAAAATTTATCCTACTAACGACCCTGCCCCGTGAGGCGATGGGAAGAGAGGGAATTCTTTCATACGAATCATTCCAAATTAATCAAATCGGTTCCATTAGTAGAAAGGAATGTACCTTACATGCAATGATTCTAAATATGCTAATGAACCATCTTTGATAATATGGTTAGGGCATATATCAAAAGTCTTGACCTAGATCTTAAAATCATGAGAAGGTTCCACTCTTAAAAGTGACAAGTACCACCATGATTCGTTATGATGATTTACTTTGATTTTTTAAACACTTTATTAATATCTTTTTGAGATTCCTCGACTGCAATCTGCTGGATTAGTCCTTGCAAGGGATCAACACCAGGAATGACATTTGACTGGAGCTAAACATCTTTACCATAATAATTAAGACAATGGGCACTTCTGTGTTCAAATCCTTTTTTTGCAAAAGAAAACCTCAACACTCCGTCGATACAAGTTTAGTTAAACACTAACGTAAAAAAAATTAGTATTTTATTAGTGATTTGAACTTGTAAGTTAGCTAGAGCTTTTAAATTTAGTCAAAAAAGATCAGATATCATATGTTCTCTAATCAAATATCATCAATAAAGTCTAGTGAATTATTTTATATAAAATCAATAAAAAATAGGTTGGATTTATTGTTGTCCTGCAGCTATGTTACCATCTTGGAATTGAAGGGCCAATCCGACATTGTTGCAATCTAGTAATGATATTGTACCAGATACACATTGTGCATTTTGTTCATTTGTTTGTTCCTGTTCGATTTCTTGTTCTGAATCGTTAGATTTTTTGTGTTTTCCACCTGCGTATGCCATATTATCGTCAAAGGCTATTACTGAACCGAGTAAGGCTGCTGCAATAAACATTGCAAAAAGTCCAACTTTGTGGGTTTTTGTTATGTTACTCAATATAATCGGAATGTATAATTGAAATCAAGTATATCATAGCTTAGATGCTCATTACTGTTTGATTTGAATAAAACTAGAATCTAGTATTTTACTCCATAAACAATTTAGTAATATATTAGCAATATTAGCAACTTTAGAATTCTCTTTGAGTAGGGTGTTTAATGTAATTTATCAGTTTGTTCTACAGTGTTCTTATCTAGAGTTACATATATACAGAAAGCCTCGAATCATACTCTAAGAATGTAATTTCTAATTTGAAGATCTTCTTAACAATACTATCACAAATTGGATGAAAAAAGTTAATTATACTTATTTAGCGATTCCTCCTATAATATTTAAAACAAAACCTAAAAAAAGATGAAGATGTATGAGATTTGGTATTTCTAAATAGATTAGCTATAGAAAGTTTAAA